>JADZEH010000015.1 GCA_020850635.1 Candidatus Doudnabacteria bacterium
ACATAATCCTAAAGGCGTGGTGATGCCAGGAACTTGCCCTGTACCAGGAGTTAATCCAGCCGCTGCCGTAAGATAATCAAAAAATCAGCGACCATCCCTTATGGGGTGGTCGCTTTTGGTATCGGCGTGAACACCGAACCTTACTCGAGTCGGAACATTGTGGTGTAGTGCTCGAGATTTACTGGATACATCGCCGTGAACCATTGGATTCGTTCGTACGGTACGTACTTAAACGCTAGTACGAAATTATCGAGTTGGTTCATTCGTGCCGGCGCCAGTTTCTTGTCGGGACGCCTGTCGTAAAAAAGGATGAGAACCTCGGTCCCATCAGCAAACTTGGCACGAGTCATCTGGACACTCACTCTGACGGGCTGGCCATCATTCACGCTTGTGGCGTTGATAAAGACTTTGTTACCGTCTGCGGTGAGAGCGATTGTACACGTCTCGGTTTCCGACAACTTGACGAAGTACTGCACGATGTTGGTACGGTAGGTCGGGGTTTGAGATTCCCAGACCGGCAAATCCACAATGAATTGTGGCGTGATCATGACGCAAAGAGTGAACTCTGTGAGCATGGCTGCCCTCCTTCTGGGAAGTCTCTAGTGGCTCTATCCTAACGCGCCTAGAAACTTTAGTCAAAGTTTAGATTTTCTTGAACAGGGGTGTTGTACAGTTTTAGGACATGTCAGAAAACACTGAAAATGTAATTAAGCTGGTTGATGACCTATTTCAAGAAGCTTTAGTTCAAAAGGCTAGTGATATTCATATCGAACCAATGCGACGCGAGTGTTTGGTCAGATTTCGAGTTGATGGTCTGCTGTTGTCTCAAGCTAATTTACCCCTGTCTTTGCATCAGGGGATTGTGGCTCGGATAAAGATTATGGCGAATGTGCGAACAGATGAGCAGCGTCGTCCTCAAGATGGTCGAATAGATTTGTCTATGAGTGGGGTTTCGTTACGTGTCTCAACAATGCCTACGCTGTATGGAGAAAAGCTCGCCTTGCGTGTTATCAATGAGAGCCAAGTTAACTTCTCGTTGAGTGAATTAGGGTTAAGCGTGACTCATCAAAACATTATCATGCGAAATTTAGAGAAGTCGTATGGTCTTATCGCTGTGTGCGGGCCAACTGGAAGTGGGAAAACGACAACTTTGTATAGTTTGCTGTCGCATTACAGCGGAAAAAGTTTAAATGTCTCTACGCTAGAAGATCCAATAGAGCGAGCAGTGCATGGAGTAAACCAAACTCAAATTAATCCTAATGCGGAGTTAGGTTTTGCTTCGGGATTGCGGGCCCTGCTTCGCCAAGATCCAGATGTTCTCATGGTTGGAGAAATCCGCGATTTAGAAACCATGCGCATGGCTACCAACGCTGCGTTAACTGGCCACGTTGTTTTAACTACACTGCATACTAACGATGCCTCATCAGCATTCACTCGATTTATTGAGATGAAAGTTGAGGAGTTTGTCGTAAGCTCAGTAGTTAATTTAATAATTGCGCAGAGGTTAGTTAGACGAGTGTGTATGGCTTGTAAGGTTGAAGCTAAATTAGATGAATCCATGCTTGCAAAGGTGAGTGCGCGGGCAGATATTTTAAATGTTTTAGAGCAAGCAGGGGTTAAGGTAGAAGAATTAAAATATCGAACTTTTCTTAGAGGTCAGGGCTGTGGGGACTGCCGCATGACAGGTTATAGTGGGCGAGTCGGAGTTTATGAATTACTAGAAATGAACCAAGAGTTGCAAAGTCTTTTGTATAACCAACGTTCAGCGTCACTAAATCTTGGAAAAGTTGGCACCAATTCTTTAATCCACGATGCAGTTACAAAAGTTTTAGACGGTACAACAACATTCTCAGAAATCATGAGAGCAATAACTTACAAGTAACTATTTTTACATGCGCAAAACTTTTGAGTTTAAATTTTTGTCTCGATTTCAAACGTTCCCGGTTCAGGAAAAAATCATCTTTTTTCGAAATCTGTCGGTGATGGTTCATGCGGGGGTCTCGGTGTTGTATGCGCTTGAATCTTTACAACAACAAGTCACTAAGTCAGCGGTGAGAGAGGCCCTTCAGCAAGTGTCGGAGGATATTAAAAATGGTCAACGACTGTCTGTGGCCTTCTCTCGTCATTCGCGACTGTTTCCGTCTATAGTTTTTGAAACAATTGGAGTCGGGGAGTCGACTGGGGGACTGGGTCAGGCCTTGGAACGAATCGCTATTAATATAGAGTACAGTTACGAGCTCCGTCGGAAAGTCTGGGGCGCTTTAACTTATCCGTTTATAGTCCTAATAGTTTTGATAATAGTCGTTACGGGCTTAGTTTGGTTTGTTTTGCCTAAACTTTCTCAGTTGTATAGCGATTTAAATGCAACCTTACCTTTATTTACTCGAATTTTGTTGAATAGTGCTCAATTTTTACGAGAGTTTTGGTGGATTATTATAGTGGGAATGGGGTTGATGATGATTTTTGCTAAGCTTTGCTACAAAAATAAAGTTTTAAGGTACAAGATGCATCAAGTTTTCTTGCGCGTACCTATTTTCGGTCAGCTCATTGCCGATATAACTGTTGCACAGTTTTTTCGCCATCTCGAAACACTGCTGGCAAGTGGTATACCTTTGGTTCATGGGATGCAAGTTGCTAACCGTACTACTAACCACTTGGTTTATAAAAATTCTTTAGATGAGGTTAGAGAAAGCTTGCTAACTGGTCTGACTTTATCGCAAGCTTTGAAAAAACATCCCAAACTGTTTTCGTCACAATTAGTTTTGATAATCGAGGTGGGGGAGCGCTCAGGAAAACTAGCGACTAGTACTAAGCATATTATTCAATATTACGAACGGTCTATATCAAACAAGACTCAGATGCTGTCGTCGTTGCTCGAGCCAGTGCTAATGATAGTCATTGGGGTGGTAATAGGTGGTTTGGCCCTGGCCGTGCTCTTGCCGATTTACCAGATTTCAAGCCTAATATAGACTTAAATTTCTTTAAAAATTCTTGAGCTTAGGCATTAGAGATATAAAATAGCTTATGTATAAGCCATTTTTTATAATGTAGCTAGGACAAGCCAAAATTTGCATTTTTGGTAAGAAAGGCGTATAATCATTTTACTAAAGCTTGTGCTGTTATGCCCAAGTTTTCTAGCGTTATTAATAATAAGAGTTAGATAAACTAAGAGGGAAAAAGGAAATCATATGAACACAGTTTCATCCATTTGGCGGAAGCGAGCTGCACAGCCAGTCCTTAGTGTGTTTTTTGGATTGGTGTTAGTTCTGCAAACTGCCGTACCTATCACTGCTCTTGCGCAAGACGCTCCAGAGACCGATAGTGCTCCACAAGAGCAGACTCAGGAAGAAAACAAAGATCAAGGTGAACAGCAGAGATCTATTTTTAATCCAAAGGTAAAGATTTGCCACAAAGAAGGTCCTAAAGATGGTTATGGTCCTTACCATGAAATAGAGATAAGTCCTGTAGCTGTACTTTTCCCCCATGTTCTATTGCATGGTGATATTTATCCTGTACCAGAAAACGGCTGTCCTGGTAAGCTCACTTTGATCAAAGAAGTTGTTGGTGGGCAAGGTCAGGGAAGCGCTGGTTTATGGACTTTGTATGCCGACGGTGAAGGTGATGACAACGACTTTTCTGGCACAACTCCAGTAAGTGGAACAGCTGAAGTCGGTGTCTATACTCTTAGCGAAAGCGGTCCGGAAGGTTACACAGCATCTGATTGGGTTTGTGTTATTGCCTCTGATGATGAGGAAGAAGACGAAGATGACGATAAGAAAGCCTCTGTTATTTCGGCTCCAATGGACGGCAATACTGTTACTGTTGGTGAAGGTCAAGACATTACTTGTACTATCACAAACACATTCATTGAGGAAGTTCCTAACGATTTACTTCTTGAATCTATTTGTTCTGATGATCCAGCAACGATCCGCGCTTGGACAGTTACAAATCCAACCGATTCCGATATTAACTTTGACTGGTCTTTGAACGACGATGACCAAACTGGTAGCGGTACTGCACCTGCTAACGGTTCCACCACTATTATTACCAACACTCAGGGCGGAAATACTTTAGAAATTACTTGGTATGAAGGTGATAGCCTTCAAGACGCAAGCCTTGAAAGTACAGGACTTCTTTGTCCAAAAGATAATCAGCCATGCGGCACTGAACTAATCGCCAATGGTGGTTTTGAAGTTCCAGCAATTAATCTTTCTTGGGATATTGTAGATAACAACACCCCTGGTTTGGGTTGGTTTGTTCAGTGGATGCCTAGTGTTCCTGTTGCAGCCCCAATTCCAGCTTCCGTTGAATTCCACCGTGGTGTTAACGGTTGGCAACCACAAGAAGGTTATCAGCATGCCGAACTAGACGGTGACTGGGGTGGTCCATCATCTGGTCAGTCTGGCGAAGATGGCTCTACCAAAATTTACCAGCACTTACCAACTGTAGCTGGCAATGACTATACTATTTCTTTCTGGACATCCCCACGTCCAGGTATCGCTGATAACAAAGTCCAGTTCTCATGGGACGGAGTAATCAAAGACACTATCGTTGAGAACGGTTCTGCGAATGGTCAGACCGTGTGGTCTCAGCACACTTACACCTTTGAAGCTATGGATTCCATGACCACCATTGAATTCGCTGACCTTAGTGTCGGTGATTCCTTGGGAAGCTTCATTGATAACGTAAGCGTAAAAGAAGAATGTCCACCACCTTGCGAACCAGGTCCTTCATGGGCTACATCCGTAGTTGATTATGACCAAGGTCTTCGCAAAGATGGTTCTCCAATCACAAATCCTGACCGTACCGATCCAGCCAAAGCTTTAAACGCAGCTGACTGGGTTCCTGGAACAGGCACTAACTTTTATGCTCTTGGATTCGGTGGAACAATTGAACTATCCTTTACTGGTTACGTAATCAATACGGACGGTGATGATTTGTCCATTCACGAAGCCACTAATGGTACTTACCCAAATGAAACTGTTAGCATTGAAGTGAGCCAAGATGGATCAAGCTGGTTCCCACTTTCCGAAGTCGGTACCAACACTTCCCCAGCTGGTGTAACTTACGTTGACTTTGATGAAACAGGGTTAGACTGGATTAAGTATGTTCGCTTAACTGATACTTCTATAGCCTCAGCTTTCCCTAATGATGCCGATGGTTTTGACCTCGACGCTGTCGACGCAACTCTCGAAGCTTGTACTCCTCCTGTAGATCCTTGTAATTTGGAACAGGATGTTCCTTCAAAGGGCCTCTTGGCAACAGTTGTAGACTTTATTCAAGAAGTCACAATTCCACAGGACGATGACGAAGAATGTATTTCTACCATCTCTGGTATGAAATTTAACGACTTAAACGGTAATGGTCTTAAGGATGAAGGCGAAACCGGATTAGCAGGCTGGGACATCTATGCCTACAACGGTATTCCATCATCTAACATTACTGTTGATTCTTCCGACATAACCGGTTCTGATACAAACTGGGTTGCTCCTGGTGAGTATGTTGTTATGGCACGCGGTACTTGGAATAACGGTGGTACTCAGTACTTTGATACCGAATTCCATACTGCAAATACATGGTCTACCCATGAAGATGGTGTTGTTCCATACGGTGAAGACATCGGTGACATTGTAATCAACGATACACAGTTCGTTGATTGGGGTGTTTACAATGATCAGAACGAAAATGGTTTTGAACACTACTACTTCTACATCCTCAATCACCCTGGTGGTAACATCAACTACTCTGTATTTGATGGTGAATCCGGTGTAAAGAATGCTGGATGGTATGGTGATAACACTGGTTCTATCAATGTACAGATGTACAAATTGCTTGATACTGCTGTGACTGATGCCAATGGTAACTACGAATTAGAATTTAATACAGACGAACCTGTAACCGCAGTTGTTCGTGAATTCCAGCAAAATGGCTGGGTCCAAACTTCTCCAAACGCTGATACTGGCGTTTACGCTTTGAACGGTTTGATCGAAGGTGTTAACTATCCAATTACAGGTAACTGGAACTTAATCTTTGAAGCTGGTAGCCGTGATGTTACTGGTAAAGACTTCGGTAACCACTTTGTTGGACAAGAAGATGAAGAATGTGAAGATATTCGTTACGAAACTCGAGTTGCTCTAACAGTAGTAGATGGTGACTACCCTAACGAATACCCAGATAAAGAATGTGCAATCTCTGGTTACAAGTATTCAGATTTTAATGGTAACGGTGAAGTAGATGGAGATGACGACGGCCTTTCCGGTTGGAGAATCTACATCGACGAGAATGGTGATAATGAATACACCGAAGGTGAACCATATGATTATACTGATTCTAATGGTTATTATTCTTTCTACAATCTAGCCGCTGGTTCTTACACAATCCGTGAAGAAAACCAGTCTGGTTGGAACAGTGTTTTCCCAACAAACGATGATGATACAAATGAATATGTAATCAACTTAGTACTCTCATCTTTTAATGGTACTGATTTCCACAACAGACCAGAAGATGAACCATGTGAAGAAGTTTCTGAAGAAGTTTCATTATTCAGCAGCTCAGACACTAACACAGCAGGTTATACAACTACAACTCTTGCAAACGACGGAGATGGCCTTAACGAATTAAACTACAGCGGTGGCGGATTGTTCACAAATGCGGTTGAACTTGTTCCTTCTCATCCAGCTTGGATTGATCCTACAACCAATGGTTCTTTCTCAGGTTCAGGTGCAGTGTGGATCTCTACTGATACAGAACATCCAGGAGATGAGGGTGGTGAAGGCTCAGGTGATGATAACCAATGGCGTTTGTTCCAAACTGAGTTCAATGTTCCTGCAGGTGCAACTATAACCCCTGGAACTTTGTACTTCAGTGCTGACAACGCAGTCTCTGTCTACTTGAACGGTGCATTAATTGATGACACTTCTGAAGATTTGGTAACCTACGGTCCAAATGTAGCAATCCCAGAAGTCTTCAAGAAAGTGTATAGCGTTACTTTGACACCGACTGTTGGCGATAATACATTATCATTTGTTGTACGTAACTCTAGCGTCCCTGGTATTGGTATTAATCCAACCGGTTTACTTTACAACGGTGACTTCTCATACGTTGTAGATTGTGACAACGGTGGCGATGGTGGTAACAACGATGGCGGCGGTGATGATCGTAGCTCTGGAAGCTCTTCCAACCGTTCCGGTCGTGTCCTCGGCGATTCTACAGGTCTCCCATATGAAGCCCCAGGAAAAATCCTTGGTGCAACTACATTACCTCGAACAGGTAACTCAGTTGAACTCTACACCTTGCTCGCCTTTATGGCAGTCCTTATGGCAACCCCATTACTCAGCCGAAAAACAGCTAAGTAAAAAAACTTAAAACCAGCCTCCTAGTGAGGCTGGTTTTTGTTTAAAGTGATATAATATAAATCTATGAAAAACTATATTATTCGGATATCAGTTATTATCGTGATCCTCCTTGGAACAGCTGTTGCCTTGAATTGGGATTATGTTGTATTGCGTGTCCAGTTTGCTTTTAACAAGGATGATGCCTCTTCGGAGAGTAGTCAGGAATTAACCGAACCTAATAAGTTGCGGATTCCAAGTTTAAACATTGAAGCCCCAATACAATTTATCACCGAGACAAACGAAACAGAGTTTCAGAAAGCTTTAGCTCATGGTGTTGTCCATTATCCAAACACTGCTTTAGCAGGGCAACCTGGAAATATGTATGTTTTTGGTCATTCGTCCGATCTGCCGTGGAGTAAAGGTGAGTACAAAACTGTGTTTGCACTACTTCCTCAAATTAAATCTGACGCAGAAATATTTGTTTCAGATGACAAGGGTAAAGAGTACAAGTACAAGGTCTTGTCGACTAAAGTAGTTGCCCCTACCGACTTGTCAGTACTTGATCAGCAAGAAAACAAACGTAAGCTTTTAAGTGTCCAAACTTCATATCCTGTTGGTACGGCATTAAAAAGATTTGTTGTTATCGCTGAGCTAGTTGAATAAATACTATAAAACCGCCTCCCCGAAGGGAGGCGGTTTAGATCTTACCCGGTGACAAACTTAGTAAGCCGCGCTTTGACTTTTCTATATTAAGATATAGAAAAGTCTCTGTCAAGCTGGTGCGTCCGGGTGGTGGACCCGAGGGGAGTCGAACCCCCAAGACCGCGATGTCAAAGCGCGGCTTGTCACCAGACCGGGCCCACTCAGATTAATGTACATGAAGTGTGTTCAAGAAATTCTAAAATAAAACCGCCTCTGAGTTAGGCGGTTTTATGATATATAACTTACCCAAACGTAAAGGTGAAAGCTTCCAGACCACTACCCGATATCTCTATAACAAGCTCGTGTTCAGTAACTGAATCTTCTTGAAATAGCGTATACAATTGGGAATCTTTCACCGTTACCGGAGTTTGTTCAATGTTGTTAATGAATATTTTTAGGGTTGAACCTTTAGTGCTACTGGCAACCATATGTACAGCACTCCCTTTGTACCGTAAACGTATTCGTCCTTTTTCAGACTGTAAAACAGCCTTTTCATTCTCAATGATCCACGTCCCTTCCAATTGATATTGATTCATCTCTTGACCATTGAGCAAGGTAAAGCGTTTGGCTACGCCAGGCGTGTAGGTCTGGGCCATATGTTCTTCGCGTGAGGAGCCGAAATACATTTCAGGGCTGCGTGGACCGCTCAAAGAAGGAAGCTCAATTGCGTCTGCTCGTACATTAGGCGGATCAAGTTGTAATAGTTTCTGAATAGCTGCTTCAGTCTCTTCATAGTTACCTTCGCCAAAGTGAGTGTAAACAATATCACCATTTTGATTGATAAGGTATTTGGCTGGCCAGTAGCGGTTACTGTAAGCGTTCCAGGTCATGTAGTCGTTATCTTGTGCTACTGGATACTTGATGTTGTGACGCTTCAGTGCAGTCTCAACGTTCTTGGTCACAGCCTCAAAACCAAACTCAGGAGTGTGGATGCCGATAACAACCAAGCCATTGTCGCGATAGGTTTCATCCCAGTGAGTAATGTAGGGGAGAGTGCGGACACAGTTGATGCAGGAGTAGGTCCAGAAGTCGACTAGGACGACCTTACCACGCAACTCAGAGAGTTTTAAGGGTTCTGAGTTGAGCCATGTCCCAAGTCCGGTAAACTCAGGAGCTTTGCCGTAGTTTTTTAGCTCAACATCAATATCGCTATTGCTTGATTCGAGCATCTGGTTTGTAATTGCAGTGTGTGAATCTTTAGTCGCTTCAAGATAGATGCCAGCACCAATAATTAGCGCGACGACAATAAAAATGTATGGTAATGTTTTCATGATTATTCTAGTACTCCTCGTTCAATGCTGGTGAAGTCGTAGAATTCAAGAATTTTGGCTTGGATTAAGACATCATACTGAAAGTACATCGCTATCGCGGAAAGGATAATCAGAACTCCAAAAATTTGTTGGATGAGTGTAGTGTATTTGGCAATGGCGCGAATTCGTGTGGTGATAAATTGGCCACCGTAAGCAACGATGAGCATTGGGATACCAGCACCAACAGCGTAAGCAATGAGGAGAATTCCTGCACGAGCTAAATCACTTTGGCTAATAACTAAAGTGAGGATGGAGCCAAGGACTGGACCAGCGCAAGGGGTCCAAATAATCCCGAGCATCATGCCGAGAATAAACCCACCACCGTTGCCCTTACCGGCTGTTGTTCCAAGCACGCTAGCTTTGTTGATGTATTTACTCAGATGTACAGTAAGTTTTTGAAATGGTGCAGGCCAGACCATAAAGATACCGAATATACCTAAACCGTAAATAGCGATGCGTCGTAAGGCATCCGGAGCAACGTGGAGCTGGGTTGTAAGGAACGACAAGAACATCGCCACCAATGCGAAGGTCAAGATGAACCCGAGGGTAATAAATAAGGGTCTGGTGTGGCTTTTTCGGCCAACTGATGCTCCAAGTAAAATAGGGAGCAGGGGAAGGATGCACGGTGCTCCAATAGTTAGGATTCCGGCAATGATTGCTAAGGCAATTTCAAGCATAGTGTTTGTTATTTTAAGTTTTGTTTTAAGGCGTCGATGTCACCGCCACTCCATTTGGTTACGAAGTTTCGGTCAGCATCAATTTGGACGAAAGTATGTTGATAGGTGATGCCGTAAGTTTTTTTAAGGTCATCACTTTTGTCGTAGTTAACTCTAAGCACAGAAACGCCCACAGGGATTTCACTGAGTTTGTTACGAAAGGCTTGATCCGCTGCCTTACAGAACGGACACCATGAAGCAGTGAAGTAAAGCACAACTTTATTACCTTCTCGAAGCTCACGTTCGAGTATGTCAGGAGTATAGTCGATATACTTACCAGCTTGGCCGTTAGGGTTAGTATTTGGGCCGGTGTTGTTTGAGTTTGTGTTGTTTGAAGTTTGATTCGTGTTTGTTTTTGAGGCGCTTGGATCACCACTTTGTGTAGCGACAATAATGATTGCACCAATAACAATAACGCTCAAAACTCCGAAGATAATAACGATTGGTTTCATAAAGTTTTTGTTACTTGTATGATACCTATTTTTCGCTGATATTACCAATTGACTCATTTTTTAACGGTTTTTTACGCCTCACCTTAAATATGTTATATTTAAGGTGAAATAAACCTTTATAGATATAAACATATGGATAATGACATGAGCATAGGTGAGTTGTTTAAACAGGCCAGGAAACAGGAGATCGCAGCTCGAGAAAAAGCTGCACATGATCAGCGAATGATTGATGATAAAAAGGTGGATGAAAGAGTGGGGGAGATATATTCAACAGCTCAAGAGCGACAGGAGTTTTCGACTAAGTTACAAAAAGCTGATGAGGAGAATAACAGGCGTTTAGAAAAAGCAAAAATTTATGAAGATGAAATTTCTTCATTGGAAAAAAATCGTGCAGAGGCTCAAGCAAAAATTGAAAGTGAAGAGGTGGATGATGCAGCCAAGGAAACGTATCGAAAAATACTTGAAATAGTAGATTTGAGATTAAGCGAGGCCGAAACCAAGAAAGCTGGTGTTCAGGAGGAGATAGGCAAGAGCCAGTCTGAAATGGATGCTAGCGCCGAGGATCTAAAAAAGAAAATTCAGAAAGACAAAGAAACACTTGGATTTGATTCCGATGTTCATAATGTTTTATCTGAGATTGAAAACAGGCGTTATATTGAACAACATAAAACAGAGATTAGCTCTTTAACTGAAGAGCTGCTTAAAATTTATCAACTTTCGAATAATTCTGGGGAAACATTTATTCGACCACCGGTTGATATGATACGAAGACTCCAAGAACTAATGAGGTATCCATTGGCGTTCGAAGAGGTGTATAAAGCAGTTAGTAAAAACAAGCCCTCACTAGTGAGAGCTAAGTTTGATGTGGAAGGAAATCCTCCTAATTTACAGGGAATGCATGATAGTCTTGCCAGTGATCCATTATTTAAAGGGTTGTCTAAAGTTGATTCTAAAGTGAATGCAGTAATCAACAGAGCGATAGCAAATCCTGATATGACCACTGAAGAAATTCTGGCTGAATTAGGAAGTAAGTATGAGCCTGAAGTATTGGCTACTGTGCAAGAAGATGCCAATAAGGAAAACGACCAAAGAGAACGACAGAAGAAAATCGAAAAAGAGAAAGCTCTCATAAAGTATTTAGAGGAGATAGTTGAAGATTTAAGAACTAGACTCGTGAAATATGAAGTGGCCTCTCGTTTTAGGAGTTTGGAAAATAGGATTAAAGAATTATCAAGAGATATTAACCGTAAAAATGACGAAATAAGCAAGATAGAATATAGTAGAGGAAAATGGAAATCAGAGTTAGAGGCTGTAGAAAAAGATAAGACACTCTTTGGGAACATAAGGGACAAAAATAAGCAGCTCGAATTACAGCAAAAGATTAAAGAAGCTCCATTAGAGGCTCTTATCGCAGAACGTGATTCATTGCAAGTAAAAATTGATGGCCTGAGATTAGAGCAACAAAAGCTTGAAGGTGAGTTGCGAGAAAAAAAAGTGGATTCTGCTTATTTTCCGCCAGATATTAACCAAGCAGTACAAACCGTTCATGCCGATATAAGAGAAAAACAAAAGTGGCTTGAAGAATCTCAGAAAACAATTGATGAGTTGGAGCAATAAGTATAAACAGACTTAATTAGCACTCTGCTTGACAGAGTGCTAATTTTTGTTTACAATTTATTTATTACCAGTCAGGTACCAAAACCTATGGAACATAAGCCAGAAATCACTTCTCGGCAAGCTAAAATACTAGCCGCAATTGTTAAGGAAAACTGTGAAAGCGGTGAGCCAGTAGCTAGTCGTGACCTCGTGGAGAAATACAGCTTTGAGCTCAGTCCAGCGACTATCCGCAATGAAATGGCAGCTCTAGAAGAGAATGGGTATATTACTCAGCCTCATACTTCTGCTGGACGTGTTCCAACCGATATCGGTTTCCGTTATTTCCTCAACGAATTAATGGATCGAGTAAAGCTTTCTATCAAAGAGCAAGATCGGTTACGTCATGAGATTGTAAAGCTTCAAGCCGTGAACGCTGAAACTGGTAGACGATTGGCTAAGCTTCTTTCCGATAACAGTGAACAAGCCTCGTTTGCCTTGTTTCCGGAAGAGACTTCGACAGTTGGCTTGTCTAAAATTTTACAGAACCCCACACTGCCACCAGAAGATGCTCGTGAGATTGCTCGTTTCTTCGATGAAATTGATCAGTACTCCGAAGGCATGATTCATGAATATGGTGACAAGAAGCCAGAAGCATATGTTGGTAAGGAATTACACTTGTCAACCATGTCAGATTACTCAATGATCGTTTCTGGATTGACTTTACCATCAGGTAAAAAAGGTGTGGTTGGACTAATTGGTCCAAAAAACATGAAGTACGAAAAAAACCTGTCGCTCATGGAATATATTTCCAAATTATTAGGCGGAGGCGCAGGAGTTATCCTAATCTTTATCATCACAAGATAATATGTCAGACAAAACTATAGACGAACAAGACGACTTACAAGAACAAGAGGTTGGTGGGGAAGATGTCCAGCAGCTCAAAGCTGATCTCGACACTGCTCAGTCCGAAGCCTTAAAAAATTTAGATGGGTGGCGTCGCACCCAAGCCGACTTTGAAAACTATCAGCGTCGCAAAGAAGGGGAGAACAAAGAATTGATTGAGTTTGCCCGCGAAGTCGCGGTAGCAAAACTTCTTCCAACACTCGACACGCTTCAGCAAGGTCTGCTTCATGTCCCAGATGATCTATCTAAGATGGACGAATGGAAAAACGGCATGGCTGGCACACTCAAACAGCTCGATTCAGTACTAGCAGAGCTGGGTGTGAAAAAGATTGAAGCCGTTGGTAAAAAGTTTGATCCACATTTCCATGAAGCTGTCCGCGAAGTCCCTGGTGATGAAGACGGTGTAGTGGTCGAGGAGTATCAAACTGGCTATGAATTAAACGGTAAGGTTATAAGGCCAAGTCAGGTAGTAATTTCTAAGAAAAGCTAATTTATAAATAAGGAGTTAACAACTATGAGTAAAATTATTGGAATCGACCTCGGTACTTCAAACAGTGCCGCCAGTGTTATGGAAGGTGGAAAGCCGGTTATCATCCCGGCAGCTGAAGGCGCCTCTTTGGGTGGTAAAGCCTTTCCATCATATGTCGCGTTTACAAAAGAAGGTGAACTGTTAGTTGGTGAGCCAGCGCGTCGTCAGGCCGTCACTAATCCAGAAGGCACTATTTTTGAAGCCAAACGCAAAATGGGTACTAAGTTTAAGTACACCGTTAACGGTAAAGACTACGCCCCAGAGCAAATCAGTGCCTTTATTCTACAAAAGATTAAAAAGGATGCAGAAAGTTACTTAGGTGACAAAGTAGAAAAGGCAGTTATTACTGTCCCTGCATATTTTGATGATGCACAGCGCCAAGCCACAAAGCATGCTGGTGAAATCGCTGGCCTTGAAGTTGTCCGCGTTATCAACGAACCTACTGCCGCTGCGTTCGCTTACGGTTTAGACAAGTCTGGTGCCAAAGACCAAAAGATTTTAGTGTTTGACCTTGGTGGTGGTACCCTCGACGTTACCATCATGGACTTCGGTGAAGTCGATGGGCAAGCCACATTCGAAGTACTTGCTACTTCTGGTGATACTTCTCTTGGTGGTAAGGATATGGACCAAGCTTTGATTGATAACATCACCAAAACGTTTAAAGATGAAAGTGGGATTGATGTTACTGCTGACAAAATGGCTATGAACCGTGTTCGTGAAGCTGCTGAAAAAGCCAAGATTGAACTTTCAACTACGCTTGAAACTGAATTGAACTTACCGTTCATTACTGCTGATGCTTCTGGTCCAAAACATTTGCAAATGAAGATTACTCGAGCCAAGCTTGAAGATCTTGTTAAACCAATTGTTGACCGTATGCGTAAGCCAGTTGAACAGGCGATTACAGACGCTAAACTCACTCCACAGCAAATCGAAAAGATTATTATGATCGGTGGTCCAACTCGTATGCCCGTTGTCACCAAGTTCGTTGAAGACTACGTCGGTAAGCAAATTGAACGTGGTGTTGACCCGATGGAAGCTGTGGCTAAAGGTGCGGCTATCCAAGCTGGAGTTATGTCTGGTGATGTTCAGGGTAAAGAAATCTTGCTTCTCGATGTTACACCACTTACCTTAGGTCTAGAAACCTTAGGTGGGGTTCGTACACCAATTATTGATCGTAACACAACCGTTCCAACCTCAAAGAGTCAGGTCTTTTCTACCGCTGCTGATAATCAAACTTCTGTAGAAATTCATATCTTACAGGGTGAACGTGAATTTGCTAGCGACAACAAAGATCTTGGCCGCTTTATTCTCGATGGTATTCCACCAGCACCACGAGGCGTTCCTCAAGTTGAAGTCACTTTTGACATTGATGCTAACGGTATCTTAACTGTTAAAGCTAAAGACAAAGCTACGAACAAAGAACAGCACATTACGATTCAGGGTTCATCTTCTTTGTCTAAAGAAGAAGTTGAAACGATGAAAAAGCAAGCTGAAGAACATGCATCTGAAGATCGTAAGCGTCGCGAAACTGTTGATGTCCGTAATCAAGCCGACACCTTGTTAGCTGTCTCTGAAAAAACTTTGAAAGACGCTGGTGATAAAGCTAAGGCTGAAGACAAAGCTGAAGTGGAAGCCAAGATGCAGGCTTTGAAAGACATCAAAGATAAAGATGATGTTGAGCCAATCAAAAAAGCGATTGATGAACTATCTGCAGCTATTCAAAAAGTTGGTGCGTCTATGTACGAAGGTCAGCAAGGCGCCGCACCAGCAGGGGATGCAGCTCAGGGTGCAGAAGCTACTTCTGGTGAAGAAAAACCAGTAGATGCTGAATATACTGAAGTTAAGGACGAAGGAGCAGAAGCTCCAAAAGAAGAAGGGAAATAAAAAAAGTAGAGCAGACGGCGCGCTTCTCAGCGGGCTATCTGCTCGATTGGTAGCCTAGTCAGGGCTAATGTTTGTGTGTGGATGTCACACTGCGTAAGTGGGATCTACCCACCCCTCCTTTCCTCTAGTAGTGAGGGTAACACCCAGGCGTATCAGAGGGCGATTATATCTGCTGCCTGCGCCGACTGACACAACAAGCCCCACCTCCTTTCAGGCCTGACCGTAGCAGTCACTGACCGCAGGGATTGCGACGATCGCGATCCCCAGAGCGAGCTGCAGGATTCTCATCCTGCGTCGCAGTGCTTTCTTCAGTCGTGACATCTTCATGACCGTAGCCCTCCGTGGTGATGGGGAACACGAATGCTCCACTTTGAATAACTTCCCGAATTGGCGTTCTCCGAGCGCGCATCGGGAGCGTGCTATCTGATTTCTGGTAATCTTTTGACACGGCTCTCTCCTGTCGAGCAGAATCGATCAAAATAACACCCTTAGTATAAATTAAATTGAACAATATGGAAAATACTCAACAACCCGGCAAGCAGCTCCAAGTTAAGGTCAATGATGACATTTTAAAAGGGGTTTATGCCAACATGCTCCAGATTGGTCACACTCAGGAAGAATTTGTGTTAGACTTTATGAACGTTTATCCACCAGCTGGTACACTTAACAGCCGTATTATTGTAAGTCCAGCACACATGAAGCGCATTGTAGCCGCGCTTCAGGACAACTTGAAGAAATACGAAAAACAGTTTGGAACTGTTGAAAGCTCAGCTCAGCCAGAACAGCACATTGGTTTCAAGACCGAGTAACTACCACGCTCAATTTAAATGGCCCAAAAAGATTTTTACGATATTCTAGGAGTGAGTAAGTCTGCAACCGCAGATGAGATTAAACGCGCCTATCGCAAGAAGGCTCATGAGTATCATCCTGATAAAGGCGCTGGCAACGAAGACAAGTTCAAAGAAGCCAGTGAAGCCTATCAAGTTCTTTCTAATGAAGAACAACGTAAGCAGTATGATCAGTATGGTCAAACTTTCGATCAAGCTCAGCGCAATGGCCAAGGGTTTGGTGGTGGCGCTGGTGGTTTTGGTGGTGGTGATCCGTTCGCGGGTTTCGGTTTTGGCGGAAACAACGGCGGAGTAGAATTCGACTTCGGTGATATCTTTGGCGACATGTTTGGCGGTAGCCAGAGACAAGCCCGCCGTTCTCGTGGGGTTGATTTAGAAATGCCGATTAGTGTGACCTTTGAAGAGTCGATGTTTGGTGTGGAAAAAGAGATCACTCTTGAAAAGAAAGATACGTGTGCACGATGTAAAGGCAATGGAGCTGAGGAAGGCACCAAGATCGTAACGTGTACTAAGTGTCATGGTCAGGGTCAGATTAACACTCAACGCCGTACTATTTTTGGCAACATAAATTCAGCTGTCACTTGTGACTTATGTGACGGTGATGGCAAAATTCCTGAAACCCCATGTACGGAGTGTAAGGGTAGTGGTATCAAGCGTCAGCAAAAGACTTTGCAAGTTAAAATTCCCGCCGGGATTGATAATGGTCAGCGCATTCGCATTAATGGTGAAGGTGAGGTTGGTTACAAAGGCAGTAACCATGGTGACCTATATTTGCTGGTTCGAGTCACTCCATCCAAAGACTATATTCGTGATGGCCATAACTTGCTCAAAACCATTCCAATTAGTTTTTCGCAAGCCGCGCTCGGGACGAAAGTTATGGTTGAAACAATTGATGGTAAAATTGAACTCAAGATCCCCGCTGGTACGCAGTCGGGGAAGATTTTCCGGGTTGGTGGTAAAGGGGTCCAATATGTTAACAGTGGTAAACGAGGTGACTTACTTGTCACAGTTCGCGTGGTTGTTCCAAGCAAGCTGACTAAGAAGGAATCAGAGCTTCTTAAGGATTTGTCGAAGCTAGCAGGGGAGACAACGGAAGTGAACAAAAGCTTCTGGGAACAAATCAAAGACCAGTTTTAAAGATTTTAGTCTGAGTAGAGCCGGAGTAGTGTCGTTAAGAAAACCATCGGAGCAAAGCGACTGGTTTTAGTACAACACCACTCCGGCTTTAATGTTTTTGTTGCTATGGCTTGTCATATGGTATAATACAGTTACTAAATTCACAGCGAAACAAAATCTAAAAACAAATGGAGCAAGTACAATATATTCAAGACTTAGTTAAGGCTTTTAACTGGTATACCCCCAGCTGGGATCTATTTATTATCCTTGGTTGGCTGGTGGCCAGCGTGATGTATGCTTTTGCGGCTGGTAGGGGTCGTATTCTGACAGTACTTATTAGTATCTTTATGGCCAAGCTTTTAGTCATAGAAGCCCCGTTCTTAAGTACTGAAGTTGCTGGTCGTTTGAACGTTGCGACATTATCTCTGCAACAACTAGCTACTTTCGGCATTTTGTTCGTAATTTTCTTTGTCTTTTTAGGCCGTTATATCTTTAAGACTTCTGCTGATACTAAGCAAGTTCGCGGCCTTATCTTTAGTTTGGTCTTCGCGGTTCTACAAGTTGGTCTTTTAGTAAGCACTATACTCAACATGCTTCCTTTACACGTTAAAGACAGCTTCTCTGTGCTTATTAATACCATATTTATAAACGACACAGCGGCGTTTATCTGGCTTCTTCTCCCAGCAGCTTTCTTAGTTGTTTTGGGAAGATTTGTATCTGACAACGTTGAGACTTAGTATGAACCAAACCTGTACTCATCTTGATCAGATAAAGGATAATGTTCAACCTTCAACAACGAAAGGGTGTGAAGACTGCTTGAAGATAGGGGATACTTGGGTTCACTTGCGCATGTGTTTAACTTGTGGTCACGTTGGTTGTTGTAACAGTTCCAAGAACAAACATGCTCAAGCTCATTTTGAGACAGTTCATCATCCGATTGTAAAATCTTTTCAGCCAAATGAAAATTGGCGGTGGTGTTACGTAGATAATCAATATATAGATTAAGCGCCTGAGAAGGCGTTTTTTAGTACTCGCACTCGTTCTAATGCAATTGCCGCGGCACTCTCAATTTTATAACCGCGTCCTGGCACTGTGTGAATAAGTTTACGGTGAGGAATAAAATCTACTTTACGTCGTAAGTTTAAAATATGAGTTTCGATAGTATTCGAAAAAATGTCAGCATGAATGTCCCAAACGTGTTCTAAAATTTGCCCTCGTGACAAAACTATTCCTTCATTTTTCAACAGATACTCAAGCAGTTCAAATTCTTTGCGAGTTAAGTAGATATCTTTTTTGCCCCGAAAGACTTTGTGCTTTATTGTATCTAGTTCTAAGTCATCAATTTTCAATGTGGGATGATTTAAGGATTTCGGACGGCGGAGTATTGCTCGGATGTGGGCCAAGAGTTCTTCAAAGTAAAATGGTTTGAGAATAAAATCATCAGCACCAGCATCTAAACATTTAATTCGAGTCATGAAGTCTGTAAGCTCGGACATAATAATTACTGGGGTGTGTTTTTGTTTTTGTCTCAAGTCTTCGCAGAGCATTGTGCCTAAACCGTCGGGAAGTTTAAACTCACAAATAATTAAATCAAAGTCTGTGGTTCGGGCTTGAAACGATGCATTCGTATAATTTGTACAAACATCGACACTGTAACATGCTGCTTTTAAATTTTGTTGGAGAAAAGTGGCGTTGTTAGTATCGGGTTCAACAATGAGGATATGCATCGGCGTTGGTTTTAATTTCAGATAAGATTTGATCTTAACCATTCTCAGAAAATCGTGCAAGTCTTTTATCCACATTATTTAGAAATATTTTAATTTGAGAATCGTTTGGTTTGCCCAATGTCTAAAACTGCCTTGTTTAAGCCTAAAACAGCCATGTCATTTTAAGCTTCGACATTGACCAACGGCCGTTTTTATGGTATGCTAATCTCTTATATATAATCATCTTTTCCAATGGCTATGGATATTTCTAACCCCAAGCGAGACTTGAATTATCGGTTAGTCCGCTATTTTTTGAATCATACTCAGCTCTCTGTGTTGCTGTTTGTGCTTGTGGTACTTGGTGGTATTTTTGGTTTTTCTCGTTTACGTGTTGAGGGTTTCCCCGAAGTTCCAATTCCGATTGCAATTGTTAGTGTGGTGAGCCCTGGTGCTGGTCCTGATACAATTGCCGAAAGCGTAGTAGCGCCAATCGAAAGCGCGATCGAGGATGTTAAAGGCGTCAAAGAAGTTAGTTCAACATCCCAAAACAATATTGGAATCATTGTTGTCAGTTTTAATGAAGGGGTTGATGTAACTACTGCTGTTCAAGATGTTCGGACTAAAGCCTCAAACGTTAGTCTTCCAGAAGGAACCCAAACCCCAGAAATTAGCGTACCTGACTTTGCTGGACCGACATATATTGTTGCGGTTAGTGGCGGTGCTTCGCTCAATGACCTTGAGTCAAGTAGCGAGACTTTGAAAGACAAGTTGCTTGCCGTTGAAGATGTTAAAAGCGTTGAACTTCTTTCGGGGATCAAACAAAACATTTATATCGACATCGCTCCTCAGTATCAGTTACCAGATGTTATTTCCCAAATTACCAGTTCCGATGTTGAATTCCCACTGGGCCAAGCGATTATCAATGGTCAGTTAACTACAATTACTGGTAAGCGCCAAGTTAAATCGATTGACGACTTACGCGCTTTACCAATTTCTTTAAACGGCCAAGTGTTCAAGCTTGCCGATATTGCTAGCGTGAATGCTGGCGTGGATTATGGTGGTCAAATTCACTGGATAGGGTATACCAAAGAAGATGGTGGAGAATTTATTCGCCAGAAAGCTTTGCTCTATGATATTCGGTTGAAAGCTGACGCCGATATATTGAGCACTGACCCTAAAGTTTTAGAGGCTATTAAACTTGCTAACGAAGAAGTCGACAGTGCTGAATTTGTGACTGTCTATAATATTGCCGAAGAATCTCGTCGCCAAGTTGATGAGATTGTTGAAGGTGCGGTTGGGGGCAAGTGGGACGAAGTTGATGGTCCTGCTGCTAATATTGGTTACGTTTTCGGTGGTATTTGGTTGTTAATGATTGCGATTTTGGCTTTTCTTGATTGGCGCAGTGCTTTGGTCTCTGCGGCCTCTATCCCTTTGTCTTTTCTAGCCACATTTATGTTTTTGGGCTTGTTTGATATTCAGTTAAACACAATTGTTTTGTTCTCTTTGGTCTTAGTCTTGGGTTTGATTGCCGACCCAGCGATTGTGATTATCGAATCAATTAAGCGCTATATTGAAATCGGTAAGAGAGGTAAAGATGCCGTATTTGGAGCGGTTGGTACCGTTGGTCAAGGTATCTTTATTGCGGTCTTAACTTCTTTGGTTGTGTTCGTTCCATTTGCAATTGTTTCTGGGACATTTGGTGCGATTATCAAATACATTCCATTAACCGTTATTCCAGCTTTGGTCGCGTCTTACTTTGTGCCAATGTTGTTTTTAACTTGGATTAGTGCCAAGTTCTTAAAAGGTAAGCCAAACGTGACTTTGCATGATGAAGATGACCCAGCGACTTTATGGCCCATTGCTCGTTGGTTTATCAAAGCCAATCGATATATTTTAAGCCATGTGGCAATTCAAGTGACAGTTATTATTTTAGCGTTCGTCATTCCGGTTGGTATTGCCGGTTGGTTATTTAGCTCAGGTCAAATTCGCCAAGTTCAATTTGCGCAGCCAGCTGAAGCTGAATTCTTGATGATTGAAGTGCCGGTACAACCAACTACAACTGAGCCGTTATTGATTGCTCAGAGCGCGGTTCTTGATGAAATTTTGAAGAAGTTTACCAACTCCATTGATACTTATTTCTATCAGTATCAAGGCAAGAGTGGGGGCACAGCGCAGCCATTTACCGTGTTTGTGCATTTACTTCCACCAAAGGATCGCATTCAAAAGAGTGATGACATTATTGCGTCATTGAATGCAGATTTAGAACAACAGTTTGGTGAAAAAGCCTTTGCTTACGATTTAGGTGCGGGGCCACCACAAGGAAACTATCCGGTTTCTGTGAAAATTTATGATCATGATCCTGCTAAGCTTTTAGCTGCCGCACAAAAAGTCGCTGATGAGCTTCGTAATTACGAAGAAGTCACAGCGGTTCGTTATGATGGTGATGAACCAAACACTGAACTTGCGGTTCAAATTCGCTCTGAAGCATTAGCTAGTCGTGGTTTAACTCCACCAGCGTTGTTTGGTCAGATTAATGGTGCTTTAGGCGAACGTTCCTTGTTTACTCTTGGTGAGTACAATGTTGTGCTTCGCACCCCTTCAGAAAAGGAACCAAATTCAGTTGAGGCTTTGGGTAATACCATAGTTTTTGGATCACAGGGTCCAGTGGCTCTGAAAGACGTGGCTGACATTGTCCCAACAGAAGTTCCTGGTGCTATTCAGCGCTTAAATGGTGACCGTTATATTACAGTCTCCGCTCGTGTTTCTGATAGTCGTGACGTTATTAACGTCCAGCGTGAAATCAACGATTGGGTAAAAGCTAATACTGGAACGCTTGGTTTAGATGAAGCCTCGTTTGGTGATCGTGCCAGTACCGATGAATTCGAAAAGTCTTTCCAAGAATTATTTGCTGCGATTGCCTTGTCTATTCTTGTCACTTACATTATTTTCGTATTGTTTTTCCGTTCCTTCGTTCAGCCATTGATTATCTTAGTTGCTGTACCATTGTTATTCATTGGTGCTTTCCCCGCTTTGGTCTGGTTTGGTGATGGTCAGTTAGGTTTCCTTGAAACTCTTGGGGTGATTATGGTTATTGGTATTGTTGAAAACGTCGGTATCTTCTTGATCGATTACGCTAACCGTAAAGTTGCCGGTGGTATGGATCGTAAAGAGGCGATTGCTTTGTCTGCTGGTATTCGATTCCGCCCAGTTATCTTAACCAAGCTTACGGCGTTGGCTGGATTACTGCCTTTGGCAATCTTTGCGCCGTTCTGGCGTGGCCTTGCTGTAGTAGTTATCGGTGGTATCTTAAGCTCTGGTATTCTATCCTTGTTTACTACTCCAGTGCTTTACACTTGGTTTACTCGAAACAAGAAAAAGCCTGAACTTGGGCAAGTCCACGAAGTAAGCGAACCCGCTAAATTTGAACAGCAAGAGTCACCCACTGAACCAATTGATGCTCAACCTCTTTCTGAGATTAGTGTCTAAAGGGCAAATAAAAAAACTGCGCTATATGTAGCGCAGTTTTTTATTTACTCCAGCGGGCAAAGATGCCAGTAGAGATTAGTCGTTTATCTTTTTGTTCCAGGCAAAGTTCACCGAATTCTATTTTGCCAGGTCTATCTTTAATAGCATCTTCAAGGATGTTGTTCAATGCAAGAGCAGAGGAATTTGTAGCGTAACCGTTAATCAGTAGGAATTTGGCTTTGGGTGAGAGGAGTTGAACAGCGTTGTTAAGTAGTTCGGGAAGATCTTCGTTAAATTTCCAAGTCTTGCCAGTAGGTGAGTGGCCGAACGCGGGCGGGTCCATAATGATTCCATCGTATTGCTGGCCACGTTTGAGTTCGCGAGCCACAAACTTGGCGGCGTCATCAAGTAACCAGCGCACAGAGTCTTGAGGAAGTTTGTTCGTGGTGTGATTTTCCTTGGCCCAGGTAATGCTTGGTTTACTGGCATCGACGTGAGTCACAAAATGCCCGGCCTTGGCTAAGGCAATTGTTGCGCCACCAGTGTAAGCAAATAAATTTAAGATTTTTAGTTTAGTTTTACCAGCAGTAGTACGGGTCCATTCCCAGTTTGCCGCTTGTTCAGCAAAGATACCAGTGTGTTTAAAGGGGGAGAGTTGAGCACTGAGCTTAATATCATCCCAGGTTACTTGCCACTTTTTGGGAAAGTCTTTGCTTGCGTGCCAATCCCCATTAACAAATTTAGCATCAGCTTTTTCCCACTCCTTGTCAGCTAGATGTCGTGGCCAAATAATTTGTGGATCAGGGCGTTGCAAAATATATTTACCCCAACGCTCTAAGCGAAAACCTTCACCTGTATCGAGAAGCTCATAGTCTTTAAATTGTTTGAAGTGGGTAAGGAGCATACAGGTATAGTATTTAAAAAAATTGAAGATGTCTATGAAGCGGTAATTCTGGTTTTTTCTTTACAGTAAGTGGGGCACAAAAATTTTTGGCCAAGCGATTCTTCGCAGGCCTGGCAAGCTACAAGTTGGCGATGACAGTCGCTGTTTTTACAGTTGGTTAGTCGCTCGCTGCTTTGATTACAAAGCACGCAACGAGCAATGCTCTGATGCTTGGGGTCATCGGTGAAGAATCCCATTAAAATTCGGTTATCAAAAACGTATAGTTTACCAAGGAAATTTTCGTTGGGATACTTTTCCATATAACTGACAATCCCGCCATCTAACTGGTAAACATCTTTAAAGCCCTGTGAGATTAAATAACCTGAAGCTTTCTCGCACCGTACTCCACCAGTACACACCGTGACCACAGTTTTATTTTTAAGGTGCAATATAGAGTTAATAAATTTAGGTAAGTCGCGAAAATTATCCATAGGTGGCATAATCGAGTTGCGGAAATGACCGAAGGCGTGTTCGTAAGCATTCCGCATATCAACAATGTAAAATTCTTTCTCACTAGAGAGCCAATGGTGCAAATCATCTGGAGAAAGTCGTTTACCAGTTTGTTTATTTGGATCAATATCGCAAGCGCCAAGACCTAAAGTCACAATCTCATCTCTTAACTTAATCATGGTTTTGAGGAATGCTTGACCCGTACCAGGACTTCGTTTTATATGTGTTGCTGTAAAACGAGAGTCAGACAGAAAAAAATTGAGATATTCTGAAATATTCTCTTTAGTCCCTTCTAGCGTGGCATTAATTCCCTCTGAAGCAATTAAGGTCCGTCCTTTAAGATTGAGTCTTGTTTGAAGCTCTTTTTGTTCTATAAGTAATTTTGTGGGGTCATCAATTTTGACGTATTTGTAAAATAAAATTATTTCGTATTCCGTCATGTATATAAGTTTGCTATTCATAAAAAATGTGGGAGCCGAGACGTTCCGGCTCCACTGTACTACGCACCTGCGGCCATCGCTTTGGCAATGGGCTTTTCGATTCCTCCTTTGGGCAGGAAGACCGTGATCATACCGCTGTCCTCGTCGAATTCGACGGTGTAGCGATCATAATAGTGTTTTACAACGGCTTCCCGCACGCTCGGATAGCTGAGTGATACCAGAAGTGCGTAGGCGCCCACTTCCTCACCGTTATCGTCGAGCATAGCGTCGATCGATCTGATGCACCTTTGGATTTTGCTGTTCTCCAGCTCCGGGTCGAGTCTCGGAGCACCGTCATCGTGATTCGTGTTCATGAGTCCTCCAACGCCGTCTGGATTCTATCAGGGTAATCATAGCAGGCAGTGATTCGCTGTCAATCAATATAAACTACTATGATTTCTGGGAGTATCTCGATCAAATGACCTTGAAAAGTTTAATGAAAAGTGCTAGAATAGCGAAGACCTCTCAAATTTATATGCGATGATGTCGGAGATAAGTACGACGTGGGTCGGTAGCTCAGTCGGTAGAGCAGTGGCCTTTTAAGCCATTTGTCGTGGGTTCGATCCCCACCCGACCCACCAAAACAGTTTCCATCAATTCATTGGTGGAAACTGTTTTAATTAGACTATAATTCTTTACAACTTGCTTGCGTTAAATATATAATCTTACTGAATTCGGGTTGCTTTAAATAGTTGGAGCGACCCCGATGGAATCTCGACAGGAGGATTTACGAATGTCCAGTACATCCAATGTCTACGAATACTTTCAGGGGGAAGTTATCAGATACGATGCCATGTGCGGCAACGGATCAATTCAGCTGGATGACGGAGGCGGGGTGGTTTCGTTTCATCTTGGGTATTACAGCAGTGGTCGACCTTCTCGTCCTCCCACTGTTCGCGAACGAGTCAGCGTCAAATGTCGTCGCAGGTCTACCGGTGTTTTGGTTGCTGTCGATGTGACTCGGACAGGTGGCCCTCTCAAGCCAAAGCGACAACCTCGTCGCGCGATGAACAGTGTGTCGAAGTAGTGTTATTCTCGTCGCCGTGTCTAGTAAAGGATTACTCACTATGGGGGTGGTTAATCCTTTTTATTTTGTCCATTTATGGTATCATAACTAAAAGGACAGTAACTTTTGAAACAAAAATGTCACATATGGTTATCCTCGGAGCTGGCTTTGGTGGTATTCACGCCGCACTTGATTTAGACAAGCAGTTTGCTGGAAACTCCGATATCAAAATTACCATCATCGATACTCACGACTACCAACTTTTCCATGAACAGTTGTATGAAGTCGCGACTGCCGAAGAAGAATTAACTGAAACTAAAGTCTTAAAAAAGAGCATTACAGTGCCCCTTGTAGACATTTTTCGACATACTCGTGTTGATGTCTTAAAAGGTAAAGTTGTTGGGGTTGATTCGGCAAGCCAAAAAGTTTTGCTTGAAGGCGCAGAGCCAGTTTCATTTGATTATCTGGTCCTCGCGATTGGTTCAACCACTGACTACTTTAATATCCCTGGAGCACAAGAGTATAGCTTTGCTTTAAAGAGTCTGAGAGACGCTCTTCGCATTCGTAATGAAATATCTTTTACAATTGAACGGTATCGAATGGATGTGAACAAGAAAAATATTCGTATTATTGTTGCTGGTGGGGGATATACAGGCTGTGAGTTTGCTGCCGAGCTTGGAAATATGATTGAAATTTTAGCGATAAAAAATAATTATCCTCCTGAGAAAATTGAAATCGTGATCATGGAAGCCATGAGTGAGTTGATTCCTGGTCTCGATAGTCGCATGAGCGAAGATACTTACAATCGCTTGCGTAGTCTTGGAGTTCGAGTTCAGCTTTCGAGCATGATCATGAGTGTAGAAGATGGTTTTGTTGAGTTAGCGAGTGGTGAAAAAGAAGCTTTTGATATTTTAGTTTGGACAGCTGGGGTGAAAGCCAAGTCGTTACCATTTATTGGTTCAGTTGAGCCAGTGGATAGGAAAGAACGTTTTAATACCAAGACTTGTTTGCAATTATTGAATCATCAAAACATTTTTTCGTTAGGAGATTGTGCTTGTATCTTTGATGAAAAGGGTCGTCCTGTTGCTCCAACTGCTCAAAACGCGATTCATCAAGCCCACCACATTGCGTACTCTATTAAAGAGACTATTGCTGGTCGCGTTCCGAAAGATTATGTGCCAATAGAACATGGTTTGATTGTTACGCTTGGTGGGAAGTGGTCGATTTTTAGGTATAACGGGTGGTATATAAAGGGGCGAGTTGGTTGGTGGTTGCGCGTAGTCTCAAACTTGCGCTATTTTGCTCATGTTGTTGGTTGGTCAAAAGCGTTGCGTATCGTTTTACTTCAAACGGAACTTTATAGCCGAAATGATTAAAGTGGATAAGTTTTCTCATTGATGATGTATAATTTAATTAAGATTAATAAAAGAAAATAATGACACATAAAGATTTATTATTGTGGGTGGTAGCTGGAATAGCTTTGATTTTGTCGGTTATTGCTATAGTCGCACCTAAAGGTCAGGAGTCTGATGCTGCAATGCGTACTCGCATCCAAGTAGTTGAGGATGTAAGTAATACCTCTAATGGTAGTGGAGCGGGAAGTCCTGGTGGTTTATGTACATCAAATAACGGTTACAATGGCACAATTACTGATATGCCTACTGCGCCGGGTAACTATTATTGTAAAACCCCGATGGGTGATTATTTTGAATATCATATTAGAATCACTCCATTTTAATAAACTAACAAAGACTAAAAAACCGCCCTACTCGGTAGTGGCGGTTTTTTAATTTAAGCTTCTTTCTTTTTGTAAACCTTTTTTGGCTTTGGAGGATTATCTTTCCAGTTTTGGAACAGTTCCATAAGCTCTTCCTGGCTTTCGGGTTTCTTGTTCATCACAAGCGTACAGTCAGGGAAGCGGGTACAAGCGAAGAATGGTTTACCACGTCCACGTGATTTCTTTTCAACCACATCACCAGGGTTGTCTTTGCGATCAGCGCTTTCTAAACAGCTTGGACATTTGTAACCAAGCTTGTTCCAAATCTTGGAAATACCCTTACACTTTGGGTAATCAGGACAGCCGAGGAAGAAGCCAAAACGACCGCGCTTCACTTCCATTTGCTTGCCGCAAATGGGACACATCTCACCTCGAGTCTTTTCTTCCAGTTCTTTAATCTTCGCGGCCTCTTCAGGCATTGGCAGAGTAACTTTGCTACCTTCTTCAGGACAAGCGAGGAACTTACCCATACGTCCAAATTTAATGAGCATGGGTTTGCTGCAGTGTGGGCAAGGAGTGTCAGAAATTTCAACTTGTTTTTCTACAGATGCTTCCTTTTCAATCAAATGTTTTTTAAATGGGCCGTAGAACTCTTCCATGACGGTAACCCACTTTAGTTTGCCTTCAGCAATTTCATCAAACTCTTCTTCAATGTGTGAAGTAAAGTTAATGTCGACAATTTCTGGGAAGTTTTCAACAAGTAAGTCGGTAACCGTAACCCCAATTTCGGTGGGATGATATTTTTTATCAACCTTTTCTGTGTAGTCTCGTTCTTGAATTGTGGTTAGGGTTGGGGCGTATGTCGAAGGACGTCCAACGCCAGCAGTTTCCAACGCTTTAATTAGGGTTGCGTCAGAATAACGTGCTGGTGGTTCAGTAAAATGTTGTAATGGTAACAGCTCTTTGAAATCTAACGTTTCGCCAACAACAAGCTCTGGCAAAACACCTTCGATTTCGTCTTCTGGTTTTTCATCTTGGCCTTCCGTGTAAGCCCGAATGAACCCTTCAAACTTAACGACTTGGCCGTTAGCTTTAAAGTTGTATTTTGAGCCAGCACTAATATCAACCGCGGTTTGGTCAAAGATAGCGTGGGCCATTTGAGAGGCTAGAGTGCGTTTCCAAATAATCCCGTAAATTTTTTGCTGACCTTTATCTAAATACTGTGCGATAGCGTCTGGTGTTCGAAATAAATCGGTTGGGCGGATAGCTTCGTGAGCTTCTTGCGCGCCTTTAGACTTGTTAGAAAATTGTCGTGGTTCGCTAATTCCAAACTCTTTACCAAAATGCTGGTTGATAACTTCTTGGGCCTGGGCCAAAGCACTTGCAGCTAGGTTTAAGCTGTCAGTACGCATATAAGTGATTAAACCAACATGACCTTCATCACCAACTTTAACACCTTCATAGAGTTGCTGAGCAATAACCATCGTTTGCTTAGCTGACATACCGAATTTACGCGCGGCTTCTTGTTGTAGTGTTGACGTAGTAAACGGCGCCGACGGATTGCGCTTTACTTCTTTCTTGGTGATGTCTGTGACTTTGTAAGTAGTGCCGTTTAAGTCAGCAGCAATTTCTTTGGCTTGAGCTTCGGAAGTAATATCCATTTTTCCTACAGCTTTATCAGAAATTTTACTAAGCTTGGCACGGAAAACTTGAGCGTCTTTTTCTTTCTTGTTTAGATCAGCTTCAATGCTCCAGTATTCTTCTTGCTTAAACTTTTCAATTTCACGTTCGCGTTCGACGATTAAACGTACTGCCACACTCTGCACGCGTCCAGCGGACAAGCCGTAACGGATTTTGTGCCACAAGAACGGGGAGAGTTCGTAGCCGACAAGGCGGTCTAGCACGCGTCGAGCTTGTTGAGCATCAACTAAATTCAGATCGATATCACGTGGGTTTTCTAAAGCATGGTCGATTGCCGTTTTAGTAATTTCGTGGAAAACAATACGTTTGATGCGTTTGTCGCCCTTACCTTCGGCAATTTCGGTTTCATCACCCAAATCTAAAGCTTGGACCAAATGCCAAGCAATGGCCTCACCTTCGCGGTCTTCATCAGTCGCTAATATAATAGAGGAAGCGTTCTTGCTTAACTCGCGAAGTTTCTTGATGACTTCTTTAGCTTTAAGGGGAATAGTATATTTTGGTTCAAAGCCGTGTTCTACATCTATAGAGAGTCGTGATTTTGGTAGATCGCGGACATGACCAAACGAAGCTTCGACCGCGTAATCCTTACCTAAAAAGCGCGAAATGGTTTTCGCTTTGGTTGGGGACTCCACTATAATTAAGGTTTTTTTGGCCACGAAGATTTGTGCGTTAAAAGTTACAAGGGTGATTCTAGCTCACTAACTAAATTGTTGTCAAATGAAAGTTTTGTTTGCAACACATGGGTTGATTATAACACAGCCCATTAAACAATTGTTTTTAAAAGCATATATTGTTGTGCTCCGAGGTTTTTGACGATACCTTTCATCTCCAAAAAAGTTAAGGTAGCAACGAGTTCTGCTGTGGTTAGATTTGTGTCTTTAATGAGTTCTGATGTGGTTCTTGGTTCCGCGCTTAGGCACTGCACAACCAATCTTTCTTTTGGGGTGTAAAGCGCTGGCTCGGGGATGATCGCAGAGTAGGCGACGTTTAAGTCTTCGAGAATGTCGAGGCCTGAGGTAACGGCTTTCGCGCCTAGCTTAAGGAGGTTATTTGGTCCTGCAGATTCTGGGTTGAAGATAGATCCTGGTACGGCATAAACGCCGCGATTTTGTTCGAGGGCATAGCGGGCAGTAATGAGCGCTCCGCTTTTTAAAGAGCTTTCCACTACAACTGTGCCCATACTTAGGCCTGCGATAAGGCGGTTTCTAGCGACAAAGTATTGTTTTAGTGCTGGTGTATCGATAGGATATTCGGAAACTAGTGCTCCACCTGTGTCGATGATACTTCGCGCCAGTTGTAAGTGAGCTTGAGGATAGAGATCTTCGTCACGCAGTCCAGATGCGACCACAGCAATCGTCGGTTTCTTGTGATGCACCGCGACTTTGTGCGCGGTGGAATCAATTCCATAGGCAAGTCCGGAAACAATTGTAACATTATTAGCCACAAGATCGTCACAGATAGTGTGAGTAGCCGAGCGTCCGTATGAACTCATCTTTCGTGTACCGACGACAGACACGCAGAGCTGATCCTTGGTCGACAACACTCCTCTATAATAAAGCAGGGGAGGACGACTTGAAATTTCACGAAGTAACTCAGGATAGTCATCATCGAGGTATGATATAATTCCAATGTTGTGTTGTGCAAGTTGAGCTTTTTCAAACTTTAAATTGATTGCATCGCGGTTCTTTAAAAATTTTGTGATCGTCTCGGTTTTTATCTCACATTTTTCTAGATCTCTGCGTTTGGCCAAAAAAGCTTTTTCAAGATCATTATCAAAATAGTCACATAAAGCTTTAATTTGACTGATGGAAAAACAGTCGGTAATCTTCAAGCCATGGAGGTAAAGGTTGGGGAATAGGTTGGTCATAATTTTCTTCGTAAATAAGGGTTTTTTGGCCACTATTGACAAAAGAGCCAAAATAGTGTATACTGTTATATCAATTAAATATTGCTTGTGTCTGTGGGTAGAACCCTACTTACAAGTTGCGAAAGCAAGTATCATCCCTCCTACTACTTGCTAGTAGCTCCAAGCAAAGGCACGGAGTTTTTACTCTTAGCCTTTCACTTGTAGGTGGGGTCCTGAACACAGATCTAAGAAGTCCGGCTTATGTCGGGCTTTTTTGTTTACTTTCATATAGCGTCCAGTTTAGTGTTGTACTAAAACCAGTCGCTCCGCTCCGATGGTTTTCTTAACAACACATAAACTGTCCGCTCTCTGAAATAATGCTATATGGCTATTGATGAAGGAAAAATAAAATCCCGCTCATATTGAGCGGGATTTTAGATTTATTTTACTTCGTTAAACTTTTGAGTAAGAATTGTGTTCATGTCTTTGAAATGGACGTTACCTGCGAACTGTTTTTTCTCGATTACGTATGGCAGCCAGTAACGATCTGCTGGCCACATGTCTTCGTAGGGTATATCGGTAAAATTAAACCATTGCGGTTTCATCTCGTCGGTTTCCTTGGGCTCTCCAGAATATCGTTCTGTGGTAAAGATGTGAACAACAAGAACATCAGGGTCATTTTCAAAAGTAAACCGGATGAGACCAATTTTTCGCAGACTCCTTACTGTGATATCAGCTTCTTCTTTGGCTTCGCGCTCCGCAGCCTCTTCAACCGTCTCGTCATCTGTGACTTTACCGCCAAAGCCATTCCATCTGCCCTGACCGAATCCTCGTTTTTTCATTCCAAGTAGGATTCGCGAGGAGTCGGTGACTATGCAGAGTGTAAGAATTTTTTCCATGGGCTACTTATTGAGAAATTTTGAAATTTGTTCGTTGACTTTAGGAAGAACATCTTTTTGGAGTGTCTCAAGTTCTGAGTCGGTGAAGTTTTGTAGGACAAACACCTCGGTTGGAATAGGGGAACCTGGTTCTCTAGTTTCAACTCCAATACGAATCCGTTGAAAGTCTTGGCTACCGAGTTCATCTATAATATCTTGTACACCGTTGTGGCCAGCGCCTTGTGAGCTCTCGGTTGCTTTTAAGCTGCCAAGTGGTAAATCTTTTTCATCATGAACAACGAGAATATCTTTAGTCGGATCGAGTTTATAGAACTGAACAAGCTCGCGGACAACACTCCCAGACTTATTCATAAAGGTCTGTGGTTTAACAAAAAAGACTTTATTGCCATCAGTTTGAAGTTCACAGATTTGGGCATCAAATTTACTAGCGCAGTTGATGACTTGCAAATCTTTCATGTAAAAGTCTAAAGCCAAAAAGCCCGCATTGTGGCGGGTCTGAGTATATTTTTCTCCAGGATTTCCAAGACCGATGATTATTTTCATAGAGTTAGTATAGCGAAGTTAGGGTATAAAAAAAAGTTCCCGGAGCCGCGCTGTTTTGCGCGGCTCCGGGGGTTGGATCAGGTGGAAGCGGTTGTCGCCTCTGAGTTGAGAAGGATGATGTCCTCGCTCATCGCATATCTCTCAATCACGACCTGGCATGAGACTTTGAACTCCCGGCACGTTTCTTCGATGATCGTCCCGATCCTCTCCGCCGCAGTTCCTAACGGGGTTGTCTTCCCAACCACGACTTCGAACAGAATGTCGACATCATATGGACCCATGCTTGCTCTGCTGTCGACGGAGATCGTGTTCGTGAAAGGCTTTTCACCTAGGCCTTCGAAAATTCTGCCCGCCTCAATGGCGTCGCAGACTTGCTTGAGGACCGTGGTGGCAGTCAAGCTGTACTTGACGCCCCGCTGTGTCAGCAGGATCTTGATCATTGTCTTCTCCTGTCCGTCTAAGATGTTGTCCCACAAGTGGGAACTCACTATAATACTTCTTTTTGACTCCTCGGTCAATAGTTGAAGTGTGGTTGATTTAAAAATCCTGATTGGGGATATCTTTGTTTGCTTTTTTTATGTGAGACTAGTATGCTTACAATAGATTCTTAAATAAAAACAATGGGAAACAAAAATATATTATTGTGGGTTATAGCGGTAATAGCTCTGGTATTGTCTACTATTGCGATAGTCGCTCCCAGGGGTCAACAGTCAGATGCTGCTTATAGCAATTTAACTGCAACGCAATCAGAAACTTTGTATCAGGGTGGGGGCGGAGAGGTGAGGCCGGCACCTCAGAAGTGTACTTATATAGGCTCTGATGGAATGGCTCATATTGGGATAGTAGAACGTGATAATTTTTCCGGAAAAGATTTGTGTGTAGATGGAGATGGAAGAACTCATGTGATAAGAGATTATGTTCGGCTTTAGCTCTAACAAAAAGCCTTACTCCAATGAGTAAGGCTTTTTGTTTCTATGACTAACTCTTATCTTTACCGCGGATTTTGAGGCTGATTGGCGTGCCCCAGAGTTCCATGTCGCGAACAATGCGATTCTTCACAGCATTGCGGAATTGCATCGAGATCGCAGCGGGGTAGTTTACCAACAGTTCAAACATTGGCGGGTTAGTTGCTAACTGCTTAAGACCAAAGACTTTTGGTTTTTTTTGATCTCGCAAAAGTTTTGGTGGGTTTTGCTTTAAGACTTTGGTCAGTAAGTGTTCCAAGTCTTCGCGAACCACTTCTTTGTGACGGTTGATATAAATTGGTTTGATTGATTCAAGTAAGTCATCTATGCCAGTGTTGTCTTTGGCGGAAATAAAGAACATTGGAGACATCCACAAGAAGGGGAGATGGAAACTGATGTAGTCACGAAGCTTTTGCTCGTCACCATCGTACAAATCCATTTTGTTGGCAGCAATAATTAAGCCTTTGCCCATGTCTAAAACCTCTTGGGCTAAGTGCTGGTCCTGTTTGGTAATATCTTCGTTGGCTTCAATCACTAAAATCGCAATATCACTACGACGCAAAGCCTTAAAGGTTTGGAACCCACTATATATATCGGGTAGGGTTTGACGATATGACTTGCGTTTGAGTCCAGCCGTATCGATAAAAGTGTAAGGTTCACCTTTAATTTTGATATGAGTATCAATGGCAGTGCGAGTTGTTCCTGGAATGGTTGAAACAATCACACGTTCTTCGTTTAAAATGCGATTGAGCAAACTAGACTTCCCAACGTTTGGTTTACCAACAATACTTACAGCAATGCCTTCTGGTTTTGGTTCGGTTTCTCGAGGATTTTTCTTGAGGACATCAACGACAGCGTCTAGCAGGTCACCAATCCCGCGTCCGTTGATACTAGAAACGCCATAAATATTTTTGATACCCAGCGCATGAAAGCCCTCAACCTTTTCTAAAAGTTGTTTTGGGGAATCGAGTTTGTTAACCGCGAGAATTACAGGTTTTTTAGTTTTGCGAAATTTCAACAGAGCTTTGCGATCGAGGGTTTCAATTTCACGACGGCCATCAACCACAAACAGTAACACGTCGGCTTCTTGAACAGCGATATCAATTTGATGAGTGATAGCGCTTTCAAGCTCTTGCATATTACCAAAAGTAATTCCAGCAGTATCGACTAAAGTGAAGTCAACGCCATTCCAGGAAGTGTCCATGTATTGGCGATCGCGAGTGGTACCTTCGACTTTTGAGGTGACAGCCAAAGGCTTCCCTGCAATTTTATTGAGCAGGGTAGATTTGCCGGCATTCGGCTCACCAACAATAGCGACAATTGGTAATGACATAATTGTTTATGATAGCACTATTCTCGGTAAAACTCAACCGCCTACTGAGTAGTTTTTGGGGTTGTAGTTGTGGGAGTTTTTGTTGTGGGAGTGGTTGGAGTTGTGGTTGTAGGAGCTTTGGTTGTGGCTGATTGAACTGTGCCTTGAGGGGCAACATAATCGGTGCCGACGATGACCAATATATCAACTTTTGATTTGTCGATTTTGATGCCTGAAGGGGGGAGAGTGACTTCGCTGGCGCCAAACTTGGTTTTAATTAGTTCAGCTGGCCCAGGTTTGCTGTTCGCTTGATAGTAAACTGTTTTCGAAATTGGATTACCGCCGTAACTAACTTTGTAAACCGTGAGACCCAAGGCTTTAAGTTCTTTTTCTGCGGGAGCATAATTTTTTTCGCCTGTAGTACTATCGGCTAACCAAATTGTGGCTTGTTGAGCTTGGGCTTGGGCTGAATCAAAACTATTTTTGAAGAAGTTTTGGATGTCTGAAGCTTTCTTGCCCGGACATGGTGAGAGGACATAAGCGCCGTTGCTTTGCAAAATTTCTGGACAAATTAAGTTTGTGGATGGGTCGAGATTTAGTGAGACTATACTGTCTTGACCAAACTCTTTACTTAGACCATATAGCTTTAGCATTTCATCAAGTTGGATGTTGGTGTGAAAATGATTGCCAAGTACTGTGACAAGTTCGTTGAGCTTGCCGCTGTCTGTAATTAAGTTGAGGCTGGTGGCCTTATCTTTTACTGCCTGCATAACTTTTTGTTGACGTGCACTTCGGGCAAAATCGCTACCTTCAGGGCCAGCGGCGTGTCGAGAGCGAGCAAAAATTAAGGCTCGTCGACCATCCATGTGTTCAGTGCCGGCCTTAAAAGTTACTGGGGCGATATATCCTTCGTTATTATCAGGGTAGCTAGAGTCAGTAAATGTGCGTTCAATTTGAATATCAACACCGCCGATAACATCAACCCCTTCTTGAAAGCCAGCAAAATCAACCACAGCGAAGTAAGGAATTTTTAACCCTGAAATTTTTTCTACTGCAGCAATGGCAGCTTTACCCCCATCGTTATAACTTTTGTTTTTGTTATAACCCTCGGCGAAAGCTGCGTTGATTTTGCGTTGACCTAGAGTTGGACCAAGATCGGCAAGGTAGTCGCGGGGGATGGAGATTAAACTAACTTTTTTATCATCAGGTCTGATTTGAGCAAGGATCATAGTGTCAGATAAATAACCACCATCATGACCAGCTCCACCAATTCCTAAAAGTAAGATATTGATTTGACCATCTCCTTCGCCAATGAGTTGCACGTCTCGGCCAGTAGCGCTTCGTACCAGTTGATTAAGTTTGTTGAAGAAGGTCGATTTTTCACCAACAAAAATTTTATTGGTGATGTCGGTGGCGCGAACAACAGCAAACCCACCAACCCCAAGGATGGCTAGGGCCATCAAAATTAAAAACCCTTTCATGAACCGTTTGCCAGTAGAAGGCTTGGGAGGAAGGATGGTTTTGCCTTGTTGTGGAGGATTGATTACAGTCACACGTGGACCTGTTTTTTTAAGAAGTTCTTGTTCTTGAGAATCAAAGAAATCATTCTTCATGGATTTTCGTGGAGGCATCGAGATTTTTGCGAATTATCGTTCTTATAGTATACCTAAATTTTACTTTTTTATCTATACATTCGCGTGATACTTTAGTGCTTGCATTCGACTAAAAAACAGTGATAAACTGTAACAAGTTTTGAGGTTAAGTGAGATTGATGGATTCATAGCTCAGCTGGTTAGAGCGTTCGATTCACATTCGAAAGGTCAGAGGTTCGAATCCTCTTGGATCCACCAAAAATAGGTGATTGAAGGTTGAAGAACTATCAAACATAAGCGATTTTTGACCAGAGCTTTACAAACCTGTCAGAGTCTTTACAATACAAGCACAACGTAAAATTTTTATTTACTTTCATCGAGGAGATTTCGTGGACGAAAACAAAGAAACAAACTGGGGAGAAGAGGGTGAGCAAACCGCTCAGACAGTCGGTTCATTTATTTGGGAATTAGTACGAGTTTTTATCATCGCCTTGGCGATAATCGTACCGCTTCGCATTTTTGTGGCCGAGCCATTTATCGTTTCTGGGTCATCAATGGTCCCAAATTATCACAATCGTGAGTATTTGATTATTGATAAGGTGTCGTATCGTTCACATGAGCCACAGCGTGGTGAAGTTATTGTGCTTCGTTACCCTAAAGACCCCTCACAATATTTCATAAAGCGTATTATTGCATTGCCAGGGGAGACCGTTAAAGTTGATCAGGGCTCTGTCTATATTTACAATGAGACTAACCCCGCAGGTTTCAAGCTAGAAGAATCATATTTACCTAACGAAGGAATTACTTTTGGGTCAAACGAACCAGTAACACTTGCAGCTGATCAGTACTATGTCTTGGGTGATAATCGTTTAGCTAGTTCCGATTCCCGCGTCTGGGGAATTTTACCCGAAGAGGACATTATTGGAAAAGTTTGGGTTCGCGTATTTCCAATTACCAGTTTTGGTTTTTCAGAAAAGGCATCGTATCCACAATCGTAGTTCTGTAATCGTTAGTAATTTCGCAAACCAATGGGAAGACCAAAAAAGAATCCAGCACTTGCTGCCTCGAAGAATCATCCGATTATAGGTAACAAGTATATTTTGCCAGACACAAATCCGTTGTGGGCAACCATTTTAAAGCGCATTCAGAAAACTGCTCGCGTTTATGGTTTTAGCCGTGTTGAACTGCCGATTGTTGAAGACCCAAAGGTTTACGAACGTTTTGGTTCTGTAATCCCAGCCGTTTCAAATGCCGCAGTAACACTTAGTTTGGCTGAGGACACCACTGTGCAGTTGCGTTCATCGTTATTACCATCGGTGCTTCACGCTTATGCCTCGAGTAAGTTATATGATGAACCCCGTGTTTACAAATGGCTTTACATGGGCAATGTGATGCAGGCTATTCCTGGTGGAGTTGAATCTCGATTCCAGTTTGGCTTTGAAGTTTTTGGGACATTTAGCCATTTGGCTGAAGCCCAAGTAATGGGCGCAGTGTGGCATTTGCTTAACAGTCTTGGTCTGGAAGAGGTCTCTCTTGAAATCAATATGATCGGTGAGGAAGATTGTCAGAAAACTTACCAAGGCATTTTGGCCGACTATTTAAAAACCAAGAAATTTTCTTTGTGCGATAACTGTAATGAAGAAATAGGGACTCGTCCGTTTAATGTATTACGTTGTACAAATGAAGATTGTATAGAAGTGGTCGCCGAGGCCTCAACAATTTTAGATTACCTAGATCAAAACACTCACAAACATTTTACCAATGTCTTAGAAGCTCTCGATGAGTTGCAAGTTCCATATCAGCTTAACCCTTATTATGTTGGAAGTGAAGGTGCGAGCAAAACAAACTTCGTTGTGAAGTATAAAAAAGGGGAGACGATGGTTGTTGTTGGAGAAGGCGCTTATCATGATGCTGTTTTGGCTCAGTTTGCCAATAAGTCTGCCTCGAGCTTTGGGTTCTGTGCGAATCTAGAGACTTTATACGAAGCCATGGAAGCTTCCAACATTGAAATTATTCAAGAATACAGCACTGAAGTTTTCCTTGTGCCGTTAGGGGAGTTGGCAGCGAAAAAAAGTTTACGTTTGTTCCAAGATTTACTCACGGCTCACGTTTCAGTTTATGATCACTTTGGCGATGCCGGAGTAAAGAATCAACTTAAACAAGCTGAGAGTTATAAAGCCCCAATTGCTTTAATTATGGGTCAAAAAGAAGCTATGGACGAGATGGTTATCCTCCGTGATGTGAAATCTGGCATGCAAGAAGTCTTTTCCTATGATAAGATAGTTATAGAAGTAAAAAAACGACTAGGTAAATAATTTAGCCAAAACTATGAACGTTGATGATTGTGTGTTTTGTAATATTGCTAACCACTCAATAAGTGGTGATATTGTCACTGAGAATGACGAGCTTATTGTTCTTAAGGATATCTTACCCAAGGCTCCTGTTCATTTGCTGGTGTTACCAAAAGATCATATTCCTTCGGTGAACGATATAAAGCCGGGACACGAGGCTTTGATGGGGCGCATGATTTTACTTGCTCAACAGATGGCTAAGCAACACGGGGTTGCCGATAGTGGGTATAAGTTGATATTCAATGTTGGTAAAGAAGGTGGTCAGATGGTTAAGCACATGCATCTTCATTTACTTGGTGGTAAACAGTTGGCAGAATAGTTTAAAAATATTTCAAACAGCGCTTTTCTTATGAAAAGCGCTGTTTTGTTAAGTTTGACCCAAAGGCCTAAATATAGTATAGTTATTACGAATTCTGAGAGTCTTGCACACACCCTTTATTCTAATTGTGTAAGTCATTGACCAGAGTATCTACAGAGAAAGAGGTGATAGTAATGGTTGAAGTCAAACGAAAAGATAATGAATCATTTGAAAACCTACTCCGTCGTTTTAACCGCAAAGTTCAACAAAGCGGTGTTTTGATTCGTGCTCGTAAAACCCGATTCTTCGAACCCGGTAAAAGTCGTAATCTTCTCCGTAGTGCTGCTCAGCGTCGTTCTGAAATGAAAGAAGTTCGTGATGAACTTAAAAAGCTTGGTAAACCGGTAAAGAAAACAACTAAATTTAAGCGCTAATGGTAACTTTAGAATCAATTGAGCAGGACTTAACTGCCAGTTTAAAAGCTCGAGATGCTGTTCGAACTGGTGTCCTCCGTGCACTAAAAACTCGTTTGCAAAACGAACATATCGCACAGATGAAAGATCTGACTGAAGATCAGGTCACTGCTTTAATTCGCTCTGAAGTGAAGCGTCGCAAAGAAGCGGCCGAAGCGTTTAAGACTGGTGGTCGTACTGAACTCGCAGACAAGGAAGAACAAGAAAGCGCGATTCTCGCAGAGTACTTACCAGCAGGTCCATCGGAACAAGATATACTAACTGAAGTTGAGAAAGTCATTGCAGACAACGGATTTACTTCCAAAGATTTTGGTCAGGCAATGGGAAAGCTCAAAGCCTCTCTGCCTAACGCAGATGGTGCCGAGCTTGCTCGCATATTAAAAGAAAAACTTACTTAAGGAGTAAGGGGATTAGGGTGAAAATTTTTCACCCTTTACCTTTTAGCCCTTCGCAAAATACAAAATGGCAAAAGAACAATACATAGTTGGATTAGATATAGGAACTCAAAATGTGCGCGCAATTCAAGCCAAGATCGACGAGACTGGCGAACTACGCGTGGTTGGTTCAAGTAGTGTCGCTGCGGGCGGAATGCGCAAAGGCGTCATTGTTGATATTGAAGAAGCTGTCTCGAGTATCTCTCATGCTTTGGAAAAAGTCGAGCGCATGACCGGTGTACCAGTTAATCGTGCCAACATTTCGGTTGGTGGCAATCATATTACGGCGATTGAATCCAAAGGGGTGATTGCGGTGTCTAAAGCTGATGGTGAAATTACTGAGAACGATATCGTCCGTGTGGTTGATGCTTCACAAGCTATTTCGATGCCACCAAACCGTGAAGTCATTCACGTTATTCCTAAAAACTTTACACTAGACGGCCAAGCGGGGATTAAAGATCCACTTGGTATGACCGGAATTCGTCTTGAAGTTGAAACTCTCATAATTCATGGCGGTCTTCCTTACTTAAAGAACTTAACTAAAGCTATCGCTCAAGCCGGGGTGGAGATTGATGAGTTAGTTTTGGCTCCCTTAGCTTGTGCTCAAGCTGTTTTAAACAAACGTCAAAAAGAGTTAGGTGTGGTTGTGGTAGATTTAGGTGCTGGAACAACAAGTCTTGCTGTTTACGAAGAAAATAATTTACTTCATGCCGCGATTATCCCAGTTGGTGGGATGCATGTCACTAACGATATTGCGATTGGTCTTCGCTGTACTGTCGACACCGCTGAAAAAGTAAAACTAATGTATGGCCATGCTTTGGCCAATCAAGTTGATCGTCATGCCGAAATTAATTTAGCTGAATTAGATCCAGATGAACAAGAGCGCATTCCCCAACATCAAGTGGTTGAGATTATGGAAGCGCGTCTGGAAGAGATTTTTGATTACGTTCATAGTGAGTTAAAGAAAATTAATCGCGACGGTAAGTTACCAGCTGGAGTTGTGTTAACGGGTGGAGGTAGTCACATGCCGGGGATTGTAGAATTTGCAAAAAAACAGTTGCGTTTACCGGTGCAGTTAGGAAGCGTCCAAAATCTTAACAGTATTATTGATGACGCGACCGATCCGAGTTTCGCTACAGTCTCTGGTTTGGTTTTGTGGGGAAGTAAGTACTCAACGCCAATGCCAGGTGGAGCACTGCTCAATAATGTTTCGAACTTGTTTGATCATCAAAGTGTGAATAAGCTCAAAAAGATTTTTAAGTCATTTTTACCCTAAATAAGGGATAAACTTGACGGTCAGTCAGAGGTGCGGTAAGCTAAAAAACTGCAATGTTATTCAGCTTTTCGGTACTGTTGCCGTGATGAGGTAAACCATGGTAGTATCAAAAAAGACCTGTCAAAACATCTATACTTTTGACAGAAAGTGAGTAAACCGAAACCGTTAACGTATAGTATTTTCGATGAAAAAGAATCCTATGGAAGTTAAGCCAAAAATTGAAACCTTTGCTCGAATCAAAGTTTTGGGAATTGGTGGGTCTGGAACCAACGCCGTTAATCGCATGAGCGAGTTGGGTATTCGTGGTGTTGAGTTTATTGCCGTCAATACAGACGCTCAAGCTTTGCATAATAATAGTGCTGACAAGAAAGTTCACATTGGTAAAGGAATTACCAAAGGTCTTGGTAGTGGAATGGATCCTGAACTAGGCCGCCAAGCTGCTGAAGAAAGCCAAGAAGAAATTGAAGAAGTTCTGTCCAACGCCGACATGGTGTTCATTACTTGTGGTCTTGGTGGTGGAACAGGAACTGGCGCTGCGCCAATCGTCGCTGAGCTTGCGAAGAACCGTGGCATTCTAACTATTGCTGTTGTAACTAAACCTTTCACTTTTGAAGGAAGCAAACGTAAAGAAACAGCGGAAGTTGGTTATGATAATTTAAAAGATAAAGTTGACGCGATCATATCCATTCACAACGATCGCATTTTACAAATCATCGACAAGAAAACTTCTTTAGTCGATGCGTTTAAAACAGTTGATGAAGTCTTGCGCCAAGGTATCTCTGGTATTTCTGATTTAATTACGACTCACGGTATTGTTAACGCTGACTTCGCTGACGTTCGCACGATTATGCAAGACGCTGGTACCGCTCTTATGGGTATTGGCCACGCCAGCGGTGAAAACCGTGCGGAAGAAGCTGCTAAGGCTGCTATCAATTCTCCTTTGCTAGAAATGAATATTGATGGTGCTAAAGGTGTGTTGTTTAACATCACTGGTGGTTCTGAACTTGGTATGTTTGAAATCGACGCTGCCGCTAGAGTTATTACAAAATCTATCGATCCTGAAGCTAAAGTTAAATTCGGTGCGGTTATTGATGAAGAGATGGGCGAGGAAGTTCGCATTACAGTTATCGCTACAGGTTTTGATGAATCCAATCGTCGGATTAGTTCTCCGGTAATGACCTTGCCAGCAGAGGAGCCTCGTAAGCCAATGCCAGTCACTCCAGTTGAGCCTCCTGTGGTTGAAGTCCGCAAGCCGCTCTTTAGCCCTAAGCCGGTTGATCCTGTTCCTCAGCAAGCTGACGATATGAACAGCGACGATGAGCTGGATATTCCTGCTTTCATTCGAAAGAAGATAAAATAGAATTTCCAAAGCGCCAGAAATGGCGCTTTTTTGATATCCAAACTGCCTACTCCTTGAGCTAAGACTTGTTACTGTGGATAAGCTTTGGGATAATCATTGAATCTTAAGGTTTTCGTGATTTTTCCTTGGTTCACTAGATGTGGTATGCTGATTAGGCGTAAGATACTAGATATAGTATCGAGCAGATCAGAAATAAAAACCACTTAAATAAGATGAATTGCCCTAATTGTAGTACCAGCGATACTAAGGTTTTAGATTCGAGACCTACAGAAGAGGGAAACGCGATACGCCGCAGACGCGAGTGCGATAAATGCGGTTTTCGTTTCTCTACTTACGAGGAAATTGAAATTCTTGGTTTGAGCGTTATAAAGCGTGATGGCACAAAGCAGGCCTACATTCGTGACAAGCTCGAGGCAGGCATCAGAAAGCCATTTGAGAAGCTAGAATACGACTCAGCAGCGATTAGAAAGATAGTCTCGAGTGTGGAGCAGGAGATTCAGAAGAAAGCCCGTGACAACTGCATTACTAGTCGGGAGATTGGGGACATTGTCATGAAGCAGATTAAGAAGACTGACAAAGTCGCATATATCCGTTTCGCTTGTGTCTACCGCGCATTCGAAGACGTCGAGGAATTCAAGCTCGAACTTCAGAAATTATAAAGTAACAAACAAAAAACGATATGAATAATGAGAACTTACAAACCAGAACCACCAACGCTTTATCGGAATTAGGTGAAAAAATCTTTTTAGACCGCTATGCCATTAAGGATGCCAAGAAAGAGACCCTAGCTATCGGGGATAAGGTTGTGGTTTGTGTGAATTTAAAAACTGGCCAACGTGAAATTGGTAGCTTAACAGAAATTGATGAAGCCGAGAAAAAAGTTACAGTTCAGCTTCGCGATGGTACTTCAGAGGTTCATGCCATCGAACATGTCGACAAGCCTTTAGAGACTGTGCCTGAACAAATGTTTGAACGTATCGCTCGTCATATCGCGAGCGTGGAAAAAACTTCTGAGCTCCAGCAGGAATGGGAAGGGAAGTTTCGTCGGTTAATGGACGATTGGCAGTACGTTCCCGCTGGTCGTATCTTTACTGGTGCTGGAACCGGACAGAATCTAACTTTTTATAATTGTTACGTTATTCCAAATCCAAAAGATAGCCGTGGTGGTATTTTTGAAACTCTAAGCCAGATGGCCGAGATTATGTCTCGTGGTGGTGGTGTTGGTATTAATGTCTCGACGCTTCGTCCACGCTACGCTTACGTTAAAGGTGTGAATGGTCGCAGCTCTGGTGCGGTGTCTTGGGCATCTTTGTACAGTTTCGTTACTGGTTTAATCGAGCAAGGTGGTAGCCGCCGTGGTGCTTTGATGCTGATTTTAAATGCCTGGCACCCTGATGTTTTAGATTTTATTAATTCCAAGCGTGAAGCCGGTCGGATTACTAACGCTAATATTTCCGTTGGTATTACCGATGATTTTATGGCGGCAGTTAAAGCCGATGCCGATTGGGATTTAATCTTCCCTGATCCAGCTGATCCGATGTATTCCGAAAAGTGGGATGGTAACATGACGACTTGGAAAAAACTCGGTGGTAAAGTTATCAAGCACAAAACCGTTAAAGCCAAAGAGATTTGGAACAGCATTATTGAATCAGCCTGGACTTCCGCTGAACCAGGAATGTATTTTATCGATCGCGCGAATCATTATTCTAATTCTTGGTATTACGCCGATTTACCATGTACCAATCCTTGCGGTGAACAGCCACTTCCAGCCTGGGGAGTGTGTAACCTTGGTCACGTTAACTTAGCCAAGCACTTAATTGCGGATCAAAAAGAAGTTGACTGGAACAAACTTAAAACTACAGTGCAGTACGCCGTTCGTTTTCAGGATAACGTTATAGACGCAACCCCATACTTCTTTGATGAGAACTATAAACAGCAAATGTCTGAACGCCGTGTTGGTATGGGAACCATTGGACTTGCGGAAATGCTTATTCGTTTAGGTTTGCGTTACGGTAGCCCTGAAGCTGTGTCATTTATCGACAAACTCTATCAGTTCATCGCGGTGACATCTTACGAAACAAGTATTGAGTTAGCTCGCGAAAAAGGTGCGTTCGCTCAATTCGATGCCGAAAAGTTTTTACAAAGCGGTTACATGAAGAACATGCCGAACTATATTCGCGATTTAGTCGCAAAGTATGGGATTCGCAATGTCACGATTATGACTCAAGCGCCAACTGGAACGATTGGCACCATGGTTGGAACCTCAACCGGTATTGAACCGTTCTTCTCGTGGACATACTTTAGAAAATCTCGTTTAGGCGTCCATGAAGAGAAAATAAAGATTGCTCAAGAATGGCTTGATGCAAATCCTGGTCAAGAACTTCCAGAATACTTTGTGACAGCCATGTCACTTACTCCGGAAGAGCATGTTCGCGTGCAAGCTGCAGTTCAACGCTGGACTGATTCGGCAATTTCCAAAACGGTTAACGCTCCAGAAAATTACACGATTGAACAAACTGCCAAACTCTATGAGATGATGTACGAACTTGGTTGTAAGGGCGGGACGATTTATCGTGATGGTAGTCGTGATGAACAGATTCTTGCTACCGACAGTAAGAAGCTTGGAAAAGATGTTCAAGAACAAATGACCGCGATGGCCGAAGCTAAGCAAGTTCAGGTTAGTGAACAAGCTCCAGAGGTTATGTCTGTTAGTGGTGGCAATATTCAATTCAAAATTATTGCCCGTGAACGTCCACAAGTCATGCATGGCTCCACTTACAAATTGAACACCGCTTACGGTCATTTGTATGTCACGATCAATGAAGATGAGCATGGTCCATTTGAAGTCTTTGCTTCCTTGGGTAAAGCTGGTGGATTCTTCTCAGCCCAAACAGAAGCGATTACACGTATGATTAGCTTGGCTCTTCGTTCGAACATTGCGATTGAAGAAGTTTTAAGCCAACTCAAAGGAATTCGTGGTCCAGATGTCTCGTTTGCTGATGGAGAAGTTATTCATTCCTTACCAGACGCCATCGGAAAAGTTTTAGAAAAGCATTTAAAGCGTGGTGAACAGCAATTACAACTCCCACGAACCAAACAAGAAGAAAAAGCAGCTGCTGCAGCGATGGATTACGAAGGTGAAGGTGTGGCTGAAAAAGTTATAGTTGCCACTGTTGCTGAAACTTCTGATGGAATGTTTCAAAAGAAAGCTTCAAAGTTATCCATTGCCAATTTAGGAAGTGCTCCAGTGTGCCCTTCCTGTTCCAACATGTTGATCATGGCTGAAGGCTGTATGAACTGTCCCGCTTGTGGTTACTCGAAATGTGGCTAAATAATTGTTGAAACAATACTTTACTTGAATATTAAAGGCCTCCTATCTCGGAGGCTTTTATGGCATAAAAAAATCCGCGAGGAGAGCTGGGTTGCTCTCCGCGCGGGGGTGCGTCGCTTGGCCCTTGGAGTTAGGCCTTTTCTTTGACTACACGCTTGGTGGTGATTCCGAAGCGCTTGTCGCCGCATCGGATCATGACGGGAACGACTTCGTTGTTGATTTTAACTCGTTTTGTGAATGACGTGTCTTTGTTGATCCCTGAGTTGGGAACGAAGAAGACCAGAAAAGCTTCTCCAGAGGGCTTGCTGACCTCAAGGCTAGACGGGCCCTTGTAACCGTTCCTGATCCTTGTTTCGAGTTCTCCTCGACGTCTTCGAAGCATTTCTGCGAGTTCTTCACTTTTCATGAGTCATCACCTCCGCTGGTCCAGTGAAAACCTCGGCCAATTCCTTGCTCTGGGTCTCGTAGAACGTGACCAGAGCCCGATTGATCTCGGTCAAGCTGGGTACGAGATCATCTCCTGGCATCGAAAGCCAGCACTTTTCAATCTGCCGGTTGATGATCTTGATGAGGTCGTTGTCCGCTCCGAGGTCGATGAGGTCGTAGATCATCTCGTGAACTTTCTTGACCTGTTCCTTGATTGTTTCAGTGCTCGGTACACCGCGCGCAAGAATATGCGCGGTTTGTCGTGTGAACTCATTGAGCTTGCCGAGCATCTCAATCTTTTCTCTGTCGTCCATGTTCTGGCCTCCTTGTGGCTCCCGCGAGCTGTGATTTTATCCCTAAGGATAGTATACTATAATTGAAATTTTAAGATTTGTCCATGCCTTACAAGAAGAAAACAACAGATGCGGTCATTCCCAAAAAAGGATTAGTCATTTGTCACATTGGTGATGGCAAAGGCAAAACAACCGCGGCCATGGGTCTAGCCGCCCGTGCCAGTGGTGCTGGTTTAAACGTTTACATTTTACAGTTTGTTAAAGCCAAGAAAAAAGAGACAAGGGAGCCTGGCGAATGGCCACTTTCAAACGAGATAGAGTTTTTCAATGATGTAAAAATTCCTAAAGGCATGGGTCAAATTGTAACAGAACAAGTAGGCCAAGGTTTTGTGGGTATTTTAGGTGATCGTAAACAGCGTGACGCACATCAACGTGAAGCTTTGAATGGTTTAGAGATGGCGCGAAATATTTTACTTAAAAACGAATACCAAGTTGTCATTTTAGACGAGATCCTTTCAGCGGTTGAATTAAATTTGCTTAATGAGCAAGACATCCTCGACCTCATTGCGATCAAACCCGAGATGATCCACTTAGTTATCACTGGTCATGAAAAGCGCAAAGCTATTGTGAAAGCGTGCGACTTAGTTACTGAGATGAAGTTAGTGAAGCACCCTTACTACGATGGCGTTCTTGCACAGAGGGGGATTGATTTTTAAATTTAGAGTCATATACTAAGAGTAGAAATATACACCTATGAAATACACACTCGTTTTATCACTACTTGGTTTGTCACTTCTTGCCGCAGGGTGCGTGAAGCAGGGTTCACCGCTTGCTGAAGAAGCGCCTCTAGAAGTTCAACAGCCAGTTACAAAGTAATCAGGATGATAGTTAAAGTCGTGGTCCATCCGAAATCGAAGCAACCCCGCATTCTGGAAGACGATGCGGGTGTTTTGCATGTCTATGTAAGTGAGATACCGGTTGGTGGTAAGGCTAATGATGCTGTACGAAAAGCCTTGATAAAACATTTTGATACGGAACGATGGCGAGTGACTTTATTGAAAGGCCATTTAAGTAAGCACAAGCAGTACGAGATAGTCCTTGATTAGTTGGCAGTGATGTGATAGAGTGTGATGTCGAAGAACAACCGTGGGGAGGATAGCAAGATGGAAGAGCGGTATCGAAGGGTAGTTCAGGGGGTACGCCGAGTTACGACGGTAGAAGTCATCAAAATCGTGGTGTACGTGGCTTTGATAGGCACCCTACTGCTGTGGATCTGCCTGCCGGAGCACTGGTAGGCATCTGCTGGCAAGGGAGGATTACGTGAAGAAGAATGAGGAAGTGTTGACTTTGGGACTCAGAGTCCTTTTGGCGTTCATCGTCGTGATGTGGGTCCTGCTCATGTTCAAGAGCTGTTCTCACCCAAGTGGGCGGATGCCCAGCACGTTTCTGGTCGTTTCTGCGATCAACAGCCGGCCAGTGGTTACTCAACCACTGGCCGTATTTATTTGCGTAAACCATCGAAATATGATATAATACCTGTATGAAAAATCTGTTGTCACAAATTTTCGTCCATACCCAGCCTCTCGTGTAGAGGTTCTTTGAGTTGTTACAGAAACACCCAAAGCCTCTACAGAGAGGTTTTTTTGTTTGCCTAGTTCCAGAGAGTAACTATTAAATGGTATGATATACGAAAGGAAATCTATGACTAAAATTGAACCACGAACTTTAAAAGGCTTTCGCGACTTTGGACCAGAAAAACAAATGGCGCGCCAAGCTTGGTTTGGAAAAATCCAAAACGTTTTTGAAAGCTTTGGGTTTTTACCTATGGCCACACCCGTGCTCGAGTACAAAGAGATCTTGATGGGGAAGTATGGTGAAGATGAAAAGTTAGTTTACAGTTTCAAAGATAATGGTGATCGTGATGTAGCGATGCGTTACGATTTAACTGTGCCACTTGCTCGATACATTGCGGAGAATCAAGGACGTTTAGTCTATCCATTCAAGCGTTATCAGATTGCGCCAGTGTGGCGGGCTGATAATCCTCAGAAAGGACGCTTCCGTGAATTCTATCAGTGTGATATTGATGTGGTTGGAAGTACCGCTGCTTTGTCTGACGCCGAAGTGATTGCATGTTCGGCTAAAGCTTTGGAAGCTGTGGGTTTGTCTGATTACAAAATTCGTTTGAACGACCGTCGTAACTTTGAAGTCTTTGGTGAAAGTGCATCCGATATTATTCGCTCTATCGATAAGTTCGACAAGATTGGTCTTGATGGAGTTGTATCTGAACTTGAAAGCAAGGGTGTTAGTGCTGACAAAATTGCGACCGCAAAACAGATTATGGAAGGTAGTGCGAGCTTGCAGTACGCTGAACAGCTAGAGAAGTTACGTGCCGATATAATCAAGCTGGGAATTAGTGAAGTCAATATCGTAATAGATCCATCAATTGCTCGTGGCTTAGATTATTACACGAGCACAGTGTTTGAAATTGTTATCCCAAGCATGCCAGAGTTCGGTAGTGTCTGTAGTGGGGGACGATATGATAGCTTGGTAGACCAATACTCTGAACAATCTGTACCAGCAGTTGGTGGTAGCATAGGTGTTGATCGTTTGTTTGATGCCCTAGCGGAAAAAGGTGAAGCTAATACAGAGTCGGTTGTAAAAGCCTTGATCATCAACTTTGATGAAGCGCTTCAAGATGAGTACACCGCTCTTGCGACCAAACTTCGTGCCCAAGGAATTGCGGTTGAGCTCTATTACGAGCCAGTAAAACTCGACAAACAGTTTAAGTATGCCGAGAGCAAGCAGATTCCTTACGCCATTGTCATGGGCACTGATGAGCAAGCTAAGGGCGTGGTCAAGCTCAAAAACATGCAAACTCGTGAGCAAGTGGAATGTTCTGAAGAAGAATTGATAAAAACTTTAAGTTAACTTGATCTTTAGTTCTGTAAAATAACCTCGCTATTAAAGCGAGGTTATTTTAATGCGACTCACCAAAAGCCGGGTTTTTGTAATTGGTTGCTTAGGATTTAGCGGAGGAGTGTTCGCTGGATCTTATACCTACATACATAACTTTTGGGCGTACTGTGTCATTGCTGTTTCGCTGTTTTTGTTGTTGCTATGTTTTCGCACGGTGTTTGTTTTGCTTCCAATTATTTTGCTTTGCGCATCATTGGGCACCATGCGAATTAATAGTAGTTACGAGAATAATGAGTTTGCGAGTTTACTTTTGGAAAAACAAAAGTTTGAAGGAGTAATAGTTTCTGATGTCGACAAGCGACTTGATAAACAGTTGCTTACAGTGAGGCCAGACGGTGCTAAGCAAAACGTTCTCATTACCACTACACCTTACACCGAATATTTTTATGGTGATCGTTTACTAGTCACAGGAAAAATTACAGAAGCTAAATCATCGGAAGATTTTGATTACAGGAAATACTTAGAGCGGTACAATACGTATGGTCTCATGTACCGCCCAAAAATTATCGTGTTGAAAAACCATGAAGCCAGCGTGGCGCAGGAAATGTTGTTTCGATTCAAGTATTATTTCGCCGAACGTCTAGCTCAGTTCGTTCCCGAGCCCAAGCAAAGTTTGCTACTCGGTATTTTGATCGGCGCGCGTAAGACTTTACCCGCAGATGTCCTCGAAACGTTTCGTGTTACTGGTATTAGCCATATCATCGCGGTCTCAGGTTACAACATCAGTATTATAGTAGTGGCTTTGGAGAAGTTGTCGCGCTTCGTTGGTAGGAAAGCGAGCTTAATCATTTCTGTTTTGATAATCATCGGGTTTGTTATTCTGTCTGGCGCCTCGAGTTCTGTGGTTCGGGCCGGAGTTATGGGTTGTCTATTATTGGGATCATATAGCGCTGGCAGGCTTTACTCCATAACTCCGGCCCTCCTTGGCGCCGGCTCATTAATGATCATGGTCAATCCAAGAATTTTGTATTGGGACGCCGGCTTCCAATTATCATTCTTGGCAACAATAGGCATTGTTTACGTTTTACCACTCTTCGAATTATTTACTGAGAAGATTCCCGATATAGTTAGCATCAAATCGTATGTGATATCAACCTTAGCTGCGACAGTTGCCACATTGCCTTTGTTGTTACTTCAATTCGGTACTTTAAGCATCGTGGCGCCGCTTGCAAACGTGGCAGTGCTCCCCGTAATTCCGTTAACCATGCTTTTTGGTTTCCTCACGAGCTTGCCGATTGTCGGTGGGGGTTTTGGCATGCTGGTTAGTTGGCTTTTGGGATATATTTTAACTGCCAGTTCCAAGTTGTCACAACTGCCTCACGCTAGTATGCAAGTGGCTATCTCAACACCAGTCTTTGTGGTCTCATCGACGGCGATAATTATCGTCATCGCACTGCTAAGATATCGCTTTAGGGCGCGCTTGAACGATCAGCTTCCGCATGATACACTACCTGCACACATTAACACCTAACACATGCCAAACAAAAACATCGTTGTCAGTTTAATTATTATTCTAGTGATTGTTGGAGCTTGGGGTCTATACAAGATAAACACTAAGTCAGAAGAGCCCACTCAAGTTGCAGACAACACTAACACGGAGAAAACTGTGCCTGAAGAACAAAACAAGTTAGGCTGTACTCGTACCTTTGATCAGAGCATTTTAGATACAGCTAAAGTTGATATCAAAAACAAGTTTGTGACGATGAACGTTAAAGGTTTTGGTGAGATTAAAGTTCAGCTTTATGATCAAGACGCACCGAAGACCGTTGAAAACTTTTTGCGACTTACCAACGCTAAATTTTATGATTGTATGACATTCCACCGTGTGGCCAAGAACTTTGTGATTCAGGGTGGTGATCCAACTGGAACGGGTAGTGGGGGACTCAGCGCTTTTGGTGGAGAGTTTGCTGATGAACTTAACGCTTCCACAGCTAGTTACAAAGCAGGTTATGCCAAAGGTGTTCTCGCCATGGCCAACCGTGGACCAAACACTAATACTAGTCAGTTCTTCATCATGTTAGATGATGTTGAGCTTCCTAAGAACTACACAATTTTTGGTAAGGTTGTGGCTGGGCTAGACGTGGTTGATAAAATTGGGGCTGTTCAGATTGTCCCTCAGCTTGGTGCTACTGATGGTAGCCCAGTAGAACCAATCGTCATTGAGTCAGCGGTCATTTCAGACAAATAATTTAGATAGGATTAATTTATGCAAAAGATTAAAGAAGAACGAACCTTAGTATTGATCAAACCGGATGGTGTTAAGCGTGGTTTAACTGGTGAAGTCTTACAGCGCATTGAGCGCCGTGGGTTGAAAGTTGTTGCAATCAAGATGGTGGAAGTTGGTCGTCCTCATTTGGAAGATCATTTTCCAAAAACTGATGAATGGGTTGGACGCTTGGGTGATAAAGGTTTAAAGACTTTTAATGACTATCAACTTGATCCTAAAGATGTAATGGGCACTGACGACCGTATGGAAATCGGTAAGAAAGTCAAAGAAAGCTTGTTTGCTTACATGACTAGCGGTCCAATTATCGCTTTAGTCGTCGAAGGTATTCACGCCATTGATATGGTACGCAAAGTTGCTGGACACACTTTACCAGTATTCGCTGATATGGGTACAATCCGTGGTGACTATAGTGTTGATAGCCCAGCTGTGGCTAACGTTGAAGGTCGTGCAATCTACAATATTATGCACGCTTCCGAAACTCCAGAAGAAGCTCAGAACGAAATTAACTTGTGGTTCAAGCCAGAAGAGATTCATATCTACAAGCGTGCTGACGCTGACGTCATGTTCTAAAAAAAACCGCCGTTGAGGCGGTTTTATTTTTTTCTAAAAAATCTGGGAAGCTTGAAGTCTTGGAGTTTGAGTTCGCGCACGCGTTGGATAATACCTTTGTCGTGTTCGGTTAAGTAGGCGCGGATTTTGTTACGAGCATTACTTGTTTTCGCCGCCTCTAACCATTTACGAGAAATTGTCGCCGGTTTTTTGCTTTTGAGAATCTCGACAACGTGTCCTTGGTGTAACTCATCATAAATACTGCCAATCTTACCGTTGATTTTAGCGCCCATCATGTAATAGCCAAGGTCGGAGTGAACCGAGAAAGCGAAATCAATCACACTAGCGCCTTTTGGTAAATCTTTCACGTCACCCTTAGGAGTTAAAACGAAAATGCGATCTTGGAAAAAGTCGATTTTCAAACTTTCCAAGAATTCATCTGGATTGTTAGTTTCTTCTTGCCAGGCGTGGAGTTCTTTGAAGAACGAGGTTTGTCGTTCGAGTGTATCGCGTTTACCTTGTTCGGTATAAAACCAGTGGGCGGCAATACCACGTTCAGCTTCTTCGTCCATCAAGTCGGTGCGAAGTTGGATTTCAAAGACTTTACCAGACTTGTCGAACAGGGAAGTGTGAATGCTTTGGTAACCGTTTGGTTTGGGGGTGGCGATAAAGTCTTTAACGCGTCCTGGAACGGGTTGAAAATGTTCATGGACAATGCCCAGAGCGGCGTAACAGTCTGGAGTCGACTTGGTTATGACGCGGAGCGCGACAATATCATAAACTTTACTAATGTCACCTTCATATTTCTGTAATTTTTTGTACAAAGAATAGATGCGTTTCACTCGTCCAGAAATATCTAAGAATTTTACGCCTTCTAAGTGTAAAATCGATGATAATTCTTTTTGTGTTTCCTTTACGCTTTTTTCTCGAACACTAACTTCTTTATCAAGCAAGGTTTTGGTTTCTTCGTATTCTTTGGGCTGAACAATTTTGAAACATAAGTCTTCAAGTTCATCTTTCCATTTTCCGATACCGAGACGGCCAGCGATAGGGGCGTACATCTCTAAAGTTTCACTAGCAATTTTTATTTGTTTCTCCTTTGGTAAAAATTCAATCGTGCGCATGTTGTGCAAACGATCAGCAAGCTTGATTAGAATGACGCGCGTGTCTTGACTGGTTGCGATGAACATCTTACGTAAGTTTTCAACGTAGTATTCATCTTTGCTGTTCAATAAGCGGACTTTGCCCAGTTTGGTTACACCATCAACAAGGGTGGCGATTTCTTCACCGAACTCGGTGACTAATTCTTCTTGGGTGACTTGAGTGTCTTCAGTGATATCGTGGAGCAAAGTAGCTACAATCGTTTCGGTATCGGGGAAAATCTGACCTAAAATAACCGCAGCCGCAATGGGGTGCGTAATGTATGGTTCACCACTCTTGCGTTTCTGGCCTTCATGAGCTTTTGTGGCAAATTTAAGCGTTTTTTTTATTAAGCGCTCGTCTTCTTGCGAGAAATTGTGGGGAATCGATTTCAGAAAGTCTTCCATAGATTTAGTATACCGTATTCGATATACTAGTCATATATGCCTGAGCTACCAGAGGTACAAACTGTGGTTTCCGAGCTTAATCGGAAATTAAAAAACAAGAAGATTAAATCGGTGCAAGTTTTAACACCGAAGATTATTAGTATTGGTCCTAACACTGTTTCAAATGTAAGAAGTGTCTCGCCAAAACAGGTTCAGCAGTTTAAGAAGATGCTGATTGGCGACACTATATTGTCTGTGAGACGTCGCGCGAAGATGTTGATCTTTGATTTTAAAGGTCCTTTGTCGATGCTGGTGCATTTGAAAATGACGGGTCAGTTTATTTACGAAGACGCAAAGCTTCGAAAAAAGAGTGGAGGCAAGTATCGAATTTTGAATAAGCCAACAGCACCGTTTGTAAAGTTTCCAACCAAACACACTCACGTTATTTTTACGTTCACTGATAATTCAACTTTGTACTTTAGTGATGTTCGCAAGTTTGGTTATCTCAAAGTTTTAAAAGATACCGAAGTTGATCAAGTCAAAGAACTACAAACGTTTGGGCCAGAACCTTTATCTAAAGAGTTTACGTTTCAAGGTTTCAAAGACAAAATTGGCAATCGAAAATCAGTCAGCATCAAACTATTTTTGATGGATCCGAAAGTTGTTACTGGTATCGGTAATATTTACAGTGATGAAATTTTATTTCATGCCAAAGTTCGTCCTGATCGCAAAGTCTCGAAGTTAACCAATGCTGAATTAAAAGAAATCTTTAAATACATTCCGATAGTCTTGAAGCAAGCGATTAAGTACAAAGGTTCAAGTGTTGGCGACTTTGTTCGTACTGATGGTCAGTGGGGAAGCATGGGCAAACATCACTGGGTTTATGGACGATACAAGGAGACCTGCAAGAGTTGCGGTACCGACCTCAAACGCGTTACACTGGGAGGGAGAACGGGTACTTACTGCCCGAATTGCCAAGAGTAATCATTAGTTAATTTGAACAATGATGGAAGGTGATTTACATAGTGAAAATCAGGGTGAAAATTTAGAAATACGCAATGCAGAAATTGATTCTCAGATTGAGCGTTTGAAAGTTGAGCAAAAATCGCTTAACGAACAAATAGCTGTATTAAAAAAGCGGCTCCTAAACAACAGTGTTAAAGGTGAGCTCGAGTTCCTCCACGAAAGACGTAGAAAAGTTGAAGATAGTATATCTGAACTCTTAGCTGAAAAAGAAAGGTTTTAAAAAAGTAAGTGACCAAGAATATATGGAACAAATGCAAAACCAAACACCATCAGAAAATCCAAGTCAGACTCAGGAGCAAATGCTCCAAGAGATTTTAGAGAGTACGAGGAAGACTAAAAATTACATGAAGTGGCAGTTGATTATTACTGTGGCTTTAGTGGTCTTACCACTCCTAGCGACCGTGGCCATCATTCCTTTTGTCTTAAGCGCGGTCAATGGCATTTACGATACCTCTGGTTTACTGCAGTAACCAAAAATATATGAACGACGAAAAGTGGGAACAACTAATTGAGTCAATTCGAGACAAGTTTGAGGTTACCGACCTTCGTACGGAAGATATTGATGTTCATGGTCACACCGAAACTCATGAGACTTTGGAATTCAATAGTCCCATGGGCAGTTTGCGCATTGTGCGCGAAACCAAACCACTCGTTTTAGACAAAAAAGAGTTCTATTCTCATCGAGCAGGGGACACCGCTCGTACCGAGTATGTAGTTTCGGACACCGAAGTCTCTCACAAACTTCGTGTCTACAAAGAAAATGATTATGGGGAGTACACAGAGATTGACGCAAGCTCAGTAGGCTTTTAAATATACATTATGATTCAGGAACGCATTGTTTCAACAATCCGATTTTTTGACTTACAAGGATTGCCTTTGACAATGCTTGAGGTTTATAAGTATTTAGTTGTTCAGCCTCAGTTACTTAAAGAAAAATTAGATGATTCCTACGAATTAATTTCGGAAAATCAGCCAGGGCATGTAGTTAGTTTCGACACGACTTTAGTGGCTTTAAATGATTTGGTAACAAGTGGTAGGTTGGAGCAGTCTCATGGTCATTTTTTCTTACCGGGTAAAAAGTTTCTTGTTGTTGAACGTTTGCGCAATCATGTTTACGGGATAGCCAGAGAACGTCGGATAAAAAAATGGGGTCGATATTTAAAATATATTCCATTTGTGCGTGGGGTGGGCCTGGTGGGTTCACAGGCTTTAGGGCAAGAGCGAAGTGGGAGCGATATTGATCTATTTTTGTTTACAGACTCTAAATTTTTATGGACTGCGCGCACTTTGGTCACGGGATATTTCCAGATGCTGGGGGTACGAAGGCATGGTAAAAAAATTACAAATCGTTTTTGCTTAAATCATTACGTCGCTGGAGCAAAAAAAATTGAACACGGTAAAAATTTATACACAGCTTTAGAGTACGTTAAACTCAGATCGCTAACTTCAAGTTCATTAGTTAGTGAATTCAAAAATCAAAACTTATGGATTTACACGTTCTTTCCTAACGCTTTTCGGATCAATTCGTTTGCGGTGTTGGGTTCTGAAAGGTCAAATTTTCAAAAATTTTCTGAATACCTCTTTACTAATTCTTTGGGTGAATGGTTTGAACGGATTCTCTCGCAAGTGCAAATGAAACGAATTAGGCAAGAAAAATATATAGTAGTTGAGCCAGACGAACTTTCCTTCCACCCTCAAAGTAAGGAAGCTGAATTACTTCAAGCATACTTTAAATAAACCGCCAGTTAGGCGGTTTTTTTGAACTCTAGTAAGAGGAGTAGAGGGTAGCGGTAAAGTTGGTACTGGAGATTAAACTTAGGGCTATCTGTGTCAGATCGAATTTCCACAAAGTTAGTTAGAGCAAAGTTGTTTTTTGTGACTGAGTTAATGTGATCTTCAAGGCTGTAATAGCGCGAAGTCGGAGTACTGGCATTCCAACTTGGCAACAGCTCTTGTGAGTTATATGGGAGCGGTCGTAAAAATAGTTGAGGTTTACGAAATAGTAATCTATCTATTAGAGAGCGTTTCCAAATCCCAAACGGGTACGTGTTCATCGGATTAGGAATTGTTACAAGTAGTTGCCCGTTTGGCTTTAGAACCGTTTCGAGATTTTTGTAAGCTTCTTCTAGTTTAGATAAATCGGTAGCAGCCATATTGAGAATTATCGTGTTGAAAGATTCGGGAGTGTATGGTAGCGGACTTTGAAGGTTTGCAACCGAAAATTTTACATTTGGATATTGTACTTTAGCGTGTTCTATAAGAGTTACTGCGCTGTCGCACCCTTCAATGAACGGATATTTTTCACTGAGTTTTTTGGTTAACCAGCCTGAACCACAAGCCGCGTCTAAAATTTTCAGGTCATTGTTCTTTTCTAATTTTTGTTCTAGAGCTTTAGACAAAACATCTTGTTGAATTTGGCCATTTTCAGAGTTCAGGAAATGTAAGTATTCGGCTGTGGTTTGCTTGTCGTTGTAAGGATTCATAGCTGGATTATACCAGATTCGCCAATCTTTAAATATGCGCTTGCATCTTGTAATTTTCAGGCGTACGATTTAGTTAAGTTCGGTGTCCCAATCTCGCGGAGGAGGTGAGTCATGACAGGTCTTAAACTTTGGATGCTCTTGCTATTCCTCCATGGCACAAATGGAGTTGAATACTACGTCAAGAATGATGGGGAACAGGAAGTCAAGATTTTCTTCAAAGACTTTTCTCTGTTGCCCGAAGGAATTATGCATGAAGGTATCTCGTTCTCCGATATCATCAGAGCAAATCGGTTTGGCCCTAAGTGGCTTGATCAGACAGAGCATAGTGAGCTGTTTGTCGAAATTTGTAGAGAACTTGAGGGCGAGAGCATTACCAGCCTACGTCTCGATCATTGCGCTACCAATTCGGTAACTCTCCGGGTTATTCCTTCTTTCGACGGAGAAGAAGACAGTCCGCAAATGGAGCGGTATCTCAATGACCTCTCGCTAAGAGTTATTCGAGTGGTCGAGACGCATTTTAAGATAAAGTGTAGTCCCACGACAGAAGAGGACGAAAAGTGGTTTAGTGATGAACTTCTGCCCCCTGCGCCTGTGCTGCCTCCCGAGGGATGGCAGCCTTTTTTATTGTCTTGACATCGCCCGCCATCTTCCATAAAATAGTGTTAGCAGTCACTCGGTGAGAGTGCTAAAACATTCAAAAAGTACTAGAAATTAAAGAAAGGATATTATGAACGTACGACCTTTAGGCAATCGAATTTTAGTGAAACAGTTATCTGCTGAAGAAGTTACCAAAAGCGGAATTATCTTAGCTCAAACTTCGGACAAACAAGAGAAGAGTCAGTATGAAATAGTTCAGCTCGGTAACGGTTCGGCGGTGGGTGAGTTAAATTTAAAAGTTGGCGATAAAGTTATCGCTGGTAAGTATAGTGGTGATGACGTTGATGTAGATGACGACACAGACGCAAAGTATAAAATTTTGTATGTTGGTAAAGAAAAAGATGAATCAGATGTTTTAGCAGTAATAGAGTAACGAAAGGATTAAAATATTATGAGCAAAATTATAAAAAAAGGATTTGAAGCCAAGAAAGCCATTAAAGCGGGAGTTGATATTGCCGCCGATGTGGTAAAAGTGACCCTTGGTCCTACAGGCAAAGCCGTTATTTTAGACAAAGGTTATGGTAGTCCGATCGTTTCAGACGATGGTGTAACCGTGGCCAAAGAAATTGAACTTGAAGACAAGTTTGAAAACGTCGGCGCATCTTTAATTCAAGAAGTCGCCAACAAGACGAATGACGAAGCAGGGGACGGTACAACAACCGCCACTGTTTTAGCGCAGAAAATGATCGAAAAAGGTTTGGAAGCGGTGAGTATTAATTCTGCTCGTGCTACCGATATCAAAAAGGGTATGGACAAGGCTGCGGCTTTCGTGGTTGAAGAGCTTGGTAAAGTAAAGAAAGAAGTTACTGGCAAAGCCGAAATAGAACAAGTCGCAACCATTGCTTCTCTCGATGCTGAAGTTGGTAAACTCATTGCTGAAGCTATGGAAGAAGTCGGTAACGACGGTGTCATTACCGTGGAAGAAGGTCAGACCATTGGTATCGAAAAAGAAGTCGTCAAAGGGATGCGCTTTGATAAGGGATTTGTCTCGGCATACATGGTGACTAACGCTGATCGCATGGAAGCGGTCTGGGAAGACCCATATATTTTAATCACCGACAAAAAAGTTTCGGTGGTGCAAGAAGTGTTACCAATTCTAGAGAAGATTGCCCAGAGTGGTAAAAAAGAATTGGTGATTATTGCCGATGATGTCGACGGTGAAGCTTTAACCACTTTTGTTTTAAACAAGCTTCGTGGGACGTTTAGCGTTTTGGCTGTAAAAGCTCCGGGGTTTGGCGATCGTCGAAAAGAGATGCTCGGTGATATCGCCGTGTTAACTGGTGGCCAAGTTATTACCGAAGACTTGGGTTTGAAACTCGATAAGACTGAATTAGACCAGTTGGGACGTGCTCGTAAAGTTATTGCTACTAAAGAACACACTACTATTGTAGATGGCCAGGGCGACAAGGGTGCTATTGATGCACGAGTGGCTCAGCTTCGTAGTGAACAACATGAATCTAACTCAGATTTTGACAAAGAGAAGTTGCAAGAGCGTATTGCTCGTTTGGCTGGTGGTGTTGGTGTCATCAAAGTTGGGGCGTTTACCGAAACTGAGATGAAAGCTAAGAAGTTTAAGATTGAAGATGCTTTAAACGCAACTCGTGCCGCCACCCAAGAGGGTATTGTTGCTGGTGGTGGTGCGGCGCTAGCTCGCATTGCTCCCAAGCTCGACAGCTTTGGGGCAGACTTCAATGATGCCGAGCGTTTAGGCGTGAAAGCCGTTCGTGATTCGTTAGAAGCTCCGCTACGTCAGATTGCGTTGAACAGTGGCGTTGAAGTAACTGGAATTTTGCACGCGATTCAAACTCACGAAAATTCTAATTGGGGTTTTGACTTCGGCAAGTTCACCGAAAAGAATTGGGAAGATGGTATGGTTGATATGATTGCCGTGGGAATTGTTGACCCGGTCAAAGTTACTCGATTAGCTTTAGAGAATGCGGTGTCGATTGCTTCAACTCTCATTACCACAGAAGCCATAATTGTCGACAAGCCAGAGCCAAAGACTCCAGCTCCAAGCATGCCTGATATGGGCATGGGCGGCATGGGCTTCTAATAAATTTAAATATTTGGCCAATTTCGTTGTCAGAAATCTCCGCCGGATTTCGTCGTAGTTTAACTACGCCTTCAATCCTTGCTCGCTTTCTTCCTAGAAATCGTCTCAAATCTTTAAATTTATTTGTGTGATTATCTAAAAATGCCTCAAAAGGGGCATTTTTGGTATCTGCTCTAGGGGCTTGACAGATTGGCCATAATAGTGTATACTGCCAAATCGTCTTAAAACGATATTTTATTTCTCGGTATTAACGAGAGATTTCGGGCTCCTGATTTCGGTTACTCGGATTGGGGGCACCAACAAGGTCGCGGCCTGACAAGAGCAATATATATTTGGCTCTCTGTATCAGATCACCGTGGCTTTTTTGGTGCCATTTTTCTAAATACTGGTCATGATTGACTAAGTAGGTCAAATTATGTATACTTATAGCACTTTATATTAACTTTAAGATAAATTCATGGGTGTTCCAAAGAAGCATAAAACCCGTTCTGGTCGCGATCAGCGCCGAAGTCACCACGCTTTAAAAGGTGTGTCACTTGCAACTTGCAGTAATTGTGGATCTGCTACCATGCCCCACATGCCATGTAAAAATTGCGGCTACTACAAAGGTAAAAAAGTCACTAAGTAATTTTAGTGTCTTTTTATTTTAGTTACTATTTTTGATAAACAATGGCAAACCGACATCTTGCTAGAACAATTGCAATGCAGTCCTTATTCGAATGGGACTTTAACAACCAGGGTACCGAACTTGCTTCGATACTCGATCATAACGTTGAGCAATTTGGTCCTGGTTTAGATGATACCGAATTTGCTAAGAGCTTAACTCTGGGTGTGGCAGAACACATGGATGAAATAAACAAAATAATTGTAGATACTGCTCCGGAATGGCCACTTGATCAGATTACTGTGGTTGATCGCAACGTCCTCCGACTTGGTATATACGAACTCATGTTTTTGAAAGATGTTCCACCAAAAGTCGCTATCAATGAAGCGGTGGAGATAGGGAAGGCTTTTGGGGGAGAGAACTCTGGTAAATTTATCAACGGCGTCCTCGGTACTTTATACAAAAAATTAGAACCTAATTTGGATAACGAAACCTAAGTCTAGGCGGTTTGTGTTGTTAAGAAAACCATCGGAGCGAAGCGACTGGTTTTAGTACAACACAAACCGCCTGTTTATTATTGGCAACTTAGTTTTTTTAAAAAGTATGCTATACTGTGTACTAGCACTAAGATAATTCATACTATATATAGCATATGAACAAATCTGAACTAACCGAACATCTTGCTGCTCGACTTTCTATCACTCACAGTGAGGCCGAGCGCATGCTCAATACATTGATAAATTTAGTCTACGAAACCCTTCGTAACGGCGATAAAGTAAATATCTCTGGGTTTGGTCAGTTTAGTGTGTCACATCGACATGCTCGCATTGGTGTTAATCCTCGAAATCCTTCTCAGAAAATTGAAATTCCTGAACTTAATACACCAAAGTTCAAAGCTGGTGAAGCCTTTAAGGATGCGATTAAGTTACGAAAAGAAAGTCCACCTCAAGCATAATCGTATAAATTTAAAACCCGCCAACTGGCGGGTTTTCTTTTGGTCGGGGTGCAGGGAATTGAACCCTGTCTACCTGGTCCCAAACCAGGCGTACTACCGGTATACGACACCCCGAGATAAAATATACTTAGATAACTCAAATAGTATACGATAATTTCTGTAATCTTTCAACCCTAGCCAAAAGCCATGATAATTGGTAAACTGAGGTCTGAATTAACTATATGCGGCTATCGTATAGTGGTAATACTCCTGCCTTCCAAGCAGGCGAGAGGGGTTCGATTCCCCTTAGCCGCTCCAGAGAAATGATCTCATCGATAGATGAGGTTATTTCTCTGGAATAGACAATAGAGAATCGAACCTTCTTTGTATTCGATTCCGACCTTCAATAATATGAATTGTACAGCAATTCATAGAGGAAGTGCCGACGTAAGTCGGCCCCTTAGCCGCTCCAAAGAAAAGACCTCATATAGATGAGGTCTTTTCTTTGGAATATGTGGTATAATAAATACAGATAAATAGTTGGTCAAGAAATAAAAACAATTATGAGAATAAATTTGTTATCGGTAAAAAATAGGTACAGGGTTTCTTCCGTAGTTGCAGTTTCTTTGTCATTAATGTTAGTAACTGGCTCTGGAGCTTACGCTGCTTTAACTTTTACTAACGATGACATCACGAGCGACGAGGATATTGCTATTACTGGTGTAGCTAATACTGCTGATTCCGTGTATATCCATGCGAATGGGGGAACAAGCGAAACTATTCGGGTGCACGCGGATCAGGGGACTGGGGTTGCCTCAATCAATCTTTTGTCGGATGTTGGTGGTTTAAACTTGCAATCTGGGCTGGCTTCCGCAGATGCAATCAATATTAACGCCTCCAATGCTTCTGGCGGGATTGATATTGATGCAGGCGATAGCGGTATAACCATGAACGCTGTAGGTGGTAATATCTCAATTGGCGACGTAAATACTAACGGTGATATAAATATTGGCGCAATATCTGGGTCTCGATCGATAAATCTGGGTGGTTCTGGTACAACTGAAATTTTATTAACATCTGCAGATAGTGCATATATTCGTATGCAAACACCATTGTTGGTGTTCCATGGTAATACTCCAACAGCGTCTCAGAGCGCTGGCACGCCTACAATTGACGCCAATTCAAGTAATGTAGTAGGTAGAGTTGTCACTGATACCACTGCTCACACATCAGTAACTATTACTTTTACTCGTCCGCTTGAGGACCCTATATGCGTGTTTTCTCCAGGAGACGCTGAGGCAGCTGCGATTATGGGCTCTCCTACAAGTGCCTATGCCACGTTTTCTCTAACTGATTTCACTATTAATCACGCCTCTGATAATACTTCTGCAACTTGGTTATACCATTGCTTCGGTCGCTACACACCATTAGAGTAATTTATTTTTGGTAGGAGTGCAGTGAATTGAACTTTATAAGTTGTTGGATTACGAACCTTAATAAAATAGGTTTATCCACTAGCCTGGACATAAACTTTTGTGGTATACTTATTTTACGTTTCGAACAAATTGATACAAAATTATTAAAAAGTTTTATATGATGAAGAGATTAAAGATTATATCTGCGGCAATCATGATAGCAGGACTTGGTTTCCCATATTCTGCCCAAGCCGCATATAATGATGTCAC
>JADZEH010000016.1 GCA_020850635.1 Candidatus Doudnabacteria bacterium
GAGCTAATTTGCCCAGCCATTGGGTTTGGTGTTGGTGTTGGCTCAGGTGCTGGTGCTGGCTTTGGTGTCGGAACTTGCTTGTCTTCTGATTTTGTTTCGTCCATATTATTATTTACTAATTATTTGTTACCACTTATAAACCCAGCCCATTTTTTCCAAATATCATCCCCTTCTTCGTCTTGGTAGTTTACCCAAAACTGACTAGGGTTTACGATCTTCACGCCTTCATACTCACCTATCTCTAGTAAGTCATTGTCGTTGGTAACCAAGAAGTCCGCTTCGGCTTCCACCGCGCTTTCTAGAATCTTGTTGTCTTCTGAATCACGGACAATGTGAACTTGGCGACGATTAACCACCCAATTTACTTGCGCAAAAAAATCGTTGATGACCTGTTCGTACTCAGGGTTATCAATTAACTGTCTCATGATGAGTCGGTTCTCTTGAAGTGTCTGCTTGTTAGCGTACGCTTCAATTTGTCCGGCTACAACTTCATCAATGATTCGTTTCTGGTAAGAGTGCTCATCGCGAATCCCATCAATGAGCACGTTTGTATCTAAAACTACTTTCATTATTTCGTTTCTGGTTTTCTGTTGCCGAAAAATCCTTTGGCTGCTGGTTTGTGATTACCTTTGATGGGCATTAGGAAGCGCTTTGGGTCTTCGTCTAAGTCGATAAAATGATCGGTTAACTCTTTAACTTTACCACTACATGATTTTCCAAAAGCGATGGTTTCAGTAAGCTGGCCTGTCATTTGGAGATATTCAAGTAGTGGCACAAAGTCGCCATCACCGCTAGCTAAGACGACAACATCAAGTTTATTCATGAGTTTGATGATGTCCATGGCAATACCGACATCCCAATCGCCTTTTTGATGACCACCGGCAAAAGTTTGGAGTTCTTTGGCTTTAACTTCAAACCCAGCCTTTTCTAAAGCTTCAAAGAAGGTGTGTTCTTCTGGCATATCTGCTTGCACAACGTAAGCAATAGCGTGGATGAGTTTGCGATCACCGAGTGCACCCTTAAGAACTTCGTTAAAATTGACTCTTGAGTTGTAAATGTTTCGTGCGGAGTAATAAAGGTTTTGAACATCAACGAATACTCCCACTCGCTGATCCGGATTTCTTATAGACATATGTAAAAATTAGTTATTCTTCTTCTTTTTCTTCTTCCGTTGTTAATTTAATTAAACGATCGTAATAATTTAAAGCTTGTTGTTTTTGAGCTCCTTCTGGTAATTCTTCGATAGCTTTCTTTAGTAGGTCAGGTCGAAATCTAAGTATTCGCGTGTTAAGTATTTTTATGTAGCCGGGTTCGGTATCCAAATGTAGTACATCACCATCTTCACTTCTGCCAAAATTTAAGCCGCTTGCATTGTCTGGTAGTAGTCCCTTGCTTTCCATATCAGCAACAAGTTTCTTAATTTCGGGATCAGCAATGTTTTTATCGTGATAGTCGTTATTAAGTCGTACCCTTTCATTATCAAGCTCTCTAGTAACTCGCCATCGGTTAATTTGTTTATGCTCTTCGTCGGGATGAGCATTTTCAAGATAAAGGGTGCCTTTTCCTTCTTCGTCGTTAAACGCAGCGTGGATATCTGGGACATTATCAGGAAAAAAGATGTGAGCAAGTTTGGCTAAATAAAAGGCGCTTTTAATTTGTTCGTTACTTTTTTTATCACGAAAATTAGCGATTATTATATCTGAATTTTCCTTACTAATAAAAACATCCTTATCTTTACCTCTACCAATTTTTTGCCCTTCCGAAAATCGTTCCATATTTTAAAAAATTAGTCTTCGTCTTTCTCTGGTTTTTCCAAAGTGATGGTTTCTATCTGTAAGGCATCACCTGTGATGCGTAAAATATCTTTGTCGATTTTTTTGTACTCCTTTCCTGCTAAATTATATTGATTAACGGTTGTAGAAATGGCATTGCCAAGTTTGGTGTTGTAATCTTCATAGCTCTTGAGATGCTTACCAAGTTGTTCAACGTTTTTGATAATGTCTTTGGCAGTTTCTTCGATCTGCATGGCTTTGAGACCTTGTAAAACAGTTTGCAAGTAAGCCAAAAATGATGTTGGTGAGACAATGACCACTTTGTACTTGCTTTGTGCTCTATAAATGAGGTTTTCGTCTTCACCAGAAGTCCCACCAACTTTGTTGGTTAAGAGATCATAATAGATGGCTTCGTGGGGAATGAACATGAAAGCAAAATCCATCGTCCCTTCGTTAGGTAAGATGTATTTCGCTGTTTCGGTGATTCTAAGTTTAAGATCGTTCTCAAAAACCTTCTTTAAGCGTTCTTTTTCGGCTGGATCTTGGGCTTCAGCCATACGATTATAGTTTTCTAAAGAAAACTTAGAATCGATAGGGATGATTTTGTCTTTAACATAAACAACGGCATCAACGATGTTGCCGTCGGAAAAGCTCTTTTGCATTTCGTAGCTTCCTGGTGGTAAAACGTTCTTGAGCAGTGTTTCTAAGTAGTATTCACCAAGGACGCCACGTTGTTTTGGATTCTTGAGAATATCTTGAAGTTGACGCAGCTGGTCAGCAAACGATACTACTTGTTGGTTGGTGCTATCTAGTTTAGTTAAACCTTCTGTGACATTTTTGATGAGTTTGGCCGATTCACTAAATTGAGTATTAACTGACTCGCTCATGATTTTTTGAGACTCGGAAATTTTGGTATCGACTGTGCGAGAAAGCTCGTTGATCTGCTGGAGAATCAAATTTAAACCCTGATCTGATTCTTGGGGTTTATTACTTGAGCCCTTGAGCTTGAGTATCAAAAAAAAGAGTCCGCCGAAACCTAAAACAATAATAGCGATGAGTATATAAATAAGTGGAGTCATGGGATTATTATAGCAAAAATATGAGGCTTTGACACAGGAAATAAATGGGGCTATGCTTGAGGCGGAAGCCGGAACTGCCGGTTGAAGGAGGTTATTTCATGGTCATCATGAAGAAAGTTTTCAGTGTTTTGAGCCTTGATGAGCTCGATGGGACTTACACCAACGGCGACGACGGTCCCCCGTGCTTACTCTGTGAGGTTGATCGGCGTCAACCAAACCGTGCTCATCTTTCTTTGACCTTTACGGTCAGCTTGAATGACGAGCAGGCTATGCGTGAGGTGCTGGAGTCACGAGGACAGCTTCAAAGGGATGGGTCCGTACTCAAGGTTTGGGTGCGTTGCTGCTCACTACATCGTGATTACATCGACCGCATCTACGGAAGCGCCGAGAAGAAGCACGTGATTGAGGTGACTGCTCTGAGGCTTCATTCATACGATCCCAAGGAAGTCGCCGTGACCGTCTGATCAAGGAGCGCCCGCGGCTCCTTTTCTTTTTATCTATTTTCAAAATTACTTACCAAAAACAGCGTCTCTAGAACGCTGTTTTTGAAACTATCTACATAATGGCGGACCGAACGGGACTCGAACCCGCGACCTTCCGCGTGACAGGCGGACGCTCTAACCAACTGAGCTACCGGTCCACGTCGTAATTGCCTTCGACTGTTCGCATACGGCTTACGCCCTATGCTCACCGTCTTCGGCATTACTCCTCTTCGCAAACTGCTTATCTCTATTGTTTTAAAAAGACTTCAGAAATCTTTTTAAAACCACTAAGGTAATCAAGTAGTTTGCGATTATTTGGACCAATTTGTACCAATTTACAACCACTACACATTTGTTTTCACAAATCTGTCGTGGTTTTCGATAAGTACTTTTTGTTTGTGGAGCCGATTGGTACCGGCGGCTGGGATCGAACCAGCGACCTTGGGCTTATGAGTCCCACGCTCTAACCAACTGAGCTACGCCGGCGCGTCTACAAATATAGTAAGGAAATACTTTTGGTTGCGGGGCCCGGATTCGAACCGGGAACCTCAAGGTTATGAGCCTTGCGAGCTGCCAATTGCTCTACCCCGCGTCGTAATAACTTTCTGATAACTCAACTAGTATAGTGGATTTTGGCTAAAAAAGCAAGCATCTGGGAAGTTACCAGGCCCCTCTATAACCTAAAACCACCCGAAAATTTTGGGGTGGTTTTAGTATCTCTTGCGAGATGAAAAGCTTAGCGGCGCTTCTTTGCAGCCTTGCGGGCTGGACGGCGCTTTGCTGCCTTTTTGGCAACCTTTCGCTTTGCAGTTCTCTTTTTTGCTGCCATGTGTGCTAGTCTCCATGAAGCATCGCTATTTTACCGATACTTCAAATTATTTTTCTACTGCTCACATACGTGAGGGAGTAGACAACAGAAAGGAATTTGTTTTTCTTGAGTTTCTGGTTTTGTGTTCGTTTCAACAGTGCTGTTTGTAAATTTTCCGCGTGAAAATTTATCTACAATAATTATATGTCATTGCAGAATATAGTCAAGTGTTTTTGTTGATAATTGTGCACAACTTTTTTCTTAAATCTTTTGTTGCAAGTTTATTTATCTCAGTTCGAATGCGTGAATCAGAAAGTTGTTGTAACAAATGAATATTTTTTGATAATGCAGTTGCGGTTTTGGCTTCAAGTTTAAAGTTCAGCTGTAACATAAATCGATAGGCGCGCACTATACGTAAGGGATCTTCTTCAATTCGCTTTATGGGATTACCAATAAACTTTATGAGCTTCTTTTTGATATCACTCACACCTTTGTTGTAATCGTAAACAATGTTATTTTTAGGCTTAAAATATAGTGAATTCATCGAAAAATCACGGCGTTTACTATCTACTTTAGGGCTGGAAATAAAGGTGACTTCGGGATATCTCGTGTTTGTTGCGATGTCTTTGCGTAGGGTAGCGATTTCAATATCTAATCCTCGTAGTTTAGCGATGATAATCCCATAGCGTTTGTGTTGTTCATCAGTTCTGATGCCGTGTTTTTTTAACAGAGCTGTGACTTGATATGGTTTTGCAGATGTTGCTAAATCAAAATCGGTAAGTTTTTTACGCAATAACATATCGCGAACCGTGCCACCAACAAAAAAACTTTGCGAAAAGTTTTCCACAAGTATTTCGTAGACTTTGTACGCCTGTTTTTCTTTTTTTTCGGTAAATTTGTAAGAAAATTTCATCACGTATTAAGTTTAGATGAAAATAAAAAATTTGTGAACGACGTCACAAATTTTTTATTCATGCAAGACACCCTCGCTTGTAATTGGTTTACGTGAGTGGTGCGCGCGTCTTCGTATCGTGCGAAGTTTGGACAAACTAATTTCTAGTGTCGCTGCGGCTTTAGCATACTCTTCATCAGACAGATTACTTTGACTGAGAAGCTCTTCCGCTCGTTTTTTTGCGGCCTGAGCATGAGCTTCATCTAGGACATGGCTATGTTCTGCTTCGTCCGCTAGAACCGTGACTTTGTTGTTTGGTTCGACATGAACAAACCCACCAGCAATGTGGAGTTCCTGAGTCCCCTTATCGGTTTTGACGATCATTTCTCCAGGATGAAGGACAGCGACAAGCGGGGCGTGTTCAGGCAAGATTGTAATTTGCCCTTCGCTGGTCATGATCGAAACCGACTTGGCTTCGGTTTGAAGCCCGGTACCACCAGGGGTTACTAATTGTAGTTGTAATAAAGCCATTATGATTTTGGAGAAGGAAACCCAACGAGTATTGAGAAGGGTTTCCTTCTCCAACGTTCGCTTCGCTCACTCCTCATCCTTCCATGGTTATCTCGACACGAATTAAATTCGATGTCTCGATATTATATTTTCGTAAGTTTAGGAGTTGGTAACTTGATCGATAGTACCCTTCATGTAGAAAGCTTGTTCCTGTAAGTGATCGAGTTCACCATCTAAAATTTGCTTGAAGCCTTTAACAGTTTCAGCGATTGGCACGTATTGTCCGGGAGAACCAGTAAAGATTTCAGCAACGAAGAATGGTTGTGACAAGTATCGTTGAATTTTACGAGCGCGGGCGACAATAACTTTGTCTTCTTCCGGAAGTTCTTCAATACCTAAGATAGCGATAATATCTTGGAGGTCACGATAACGTTGCAAAGTTTTTTGGACGCCACGAGCGACGGCATAATGTTCTTCACCAACGATTGCTGGATCTAAAATAGTTGAAGTTGAATCGAGTGGATCCACCGCTGGATAAATACCAAGTTCGGACAAAGCACGAGACAACACAACCGTAGAGTCCAAGTGAGCAAACGTGTTAGCTGGAGCAGGGTCGGTTAAGTCATCAGCTGGCACATAAACGGCCTGTACGGACGTAATTGAGCCCTCTGTGGTTGATGTAATACGTTCTTGGAGTTCACCCATTTCAGTGGCAAGAGTAGGCTGATAACCCACAGCAGATGGAATACGACCCAAAAGTGCGGACACTTCACTACCCGCTTGGGTAAATCGAAAAATGTTGTCGACGAAAAGTAACACGTCTTGTTTTTCTTCATCACGGAAGAACTCTGCCATGGAAAGCGCGGACAAAGCTACGCGAGCACGAGCACCAGGTGGTTCATTCATCTGACCGAAAACCATCGCGAGTTTGTCTATAACTTTTGATTCTTTCATTTCATGGTAAAGGTCATTTCCTTCACGGGTACGTTCACCAACACCAGCGAACACAGACACACCACCATGAGCTTTCGCAATGTTGTTAATCAACTCTTGGATGATAACGGTTTTACCCACACCAGCACCACCAAACAAACCAACTTTACCACCCTTAAGGATGGGACAGATAAGGTCGATAACTTTGATACCAGTTTCAAGAATTTCGCTCTTGGTTGACTGGTCAACTAACTTTGGTGAGGGACGATGAATTTCGTAGGTCTTTGCCACTTTTGGCGCTTCAAGGCCATCGATTGGTTGACCAAGCACATCAAACATGCGACCAAGCACATCTTTACCAACTGGGACAGCAATACCTTTACCCGTGTTTATAACTTCCATACCTCGTTTAATACCATCACTGCTGGACATAGCAATGGTGCGGGCAATGTTTCCTGGAAGTTGTTGTTGAACTTCTAACACTAAAGCGTCTTGTTGCCCTCGTTCAATGCGAAGCGCGGAATAAACAGCAGGAAGTTCGTTTTCAAAATGAACGTCGATCACTGGCCCGATAACCTGCGCGACTGTTCCTGTATTGGATTGTGGTTGTGGAGTATGTTTTGTCATATAGTTATCTGCCTTCTAATGCTATTTTACCAGCTGTAATTTCTGAAAGCTCGGTAGTAATCTTATTTTGTCGTAACTTGTTAAACGTGAGAGTTAAGTCATCTATGAGGTCACCGGCTGCTTCTGTCGCGTTTTTCATCATGACCATACGAGCAGAGTGTTCGGAAGCATCACTTTCGAGAATCGCTTGGTAGATTTGGCTTTCGATGATTCGCGGGATGAGATAATTTTGGACAGTTTCGGCATCGGGTTCATAGAGCTCGTTCGATTCTGTGTGCTCTCGGCCGTTCGGTATGGTAAAGGGCAGGACTGTTTTAACCGTGGCGGTTTGGCTGAGCGTGGAAACGAAGTGGCTGTAGACAATCACTATTTCTCGATACTCCCCGCTTCGATACAAGTTGGTAACAAGTTTAGCTAGGGGGTAAATTTCTTCGATCGGTATTGTCGTATCGAATTTAGAAAATTGAGCTTGTACGTCATAGCGATTTCGAGTAGCAAACTCTGCAGCCTTACGACCCATGACGACGAGTTCGCTAATGACCTCGGGTTTGGCAGAAGTGTATTCCTTGAGCTTGAGTAGCAGGTTGTTGTTGAATCCCCCAACTAAACCGCGGTTGGTAGATATGACAATCACTCCAACTTTCGAAGCTTTAGGAAAATGCTGAAGGAGTTTGTTCTTTGAATGAGCTTGAGTGCTCACCGTGCGAATTAAATCCCCAGCAAGCTCAGCGTAGGAACGACTAGCGAGTGTTGCCGTTTGCGCTTTACGCATTTTTGCTGCGGACACCATCTGCATAGCACGTGTAATTTTCTTCGTGCTTTTTACAGACTTAAGTCGTCGAGTTATTTCTTGAGTACTTGGCATGGATTAGGCGGTATAGGTTTGCTTAAAGTTTTCGATATGCTGTCTTAACTGTTTGTCGGTCTCTTCGCTAATGTCTTTGTCTTTCTTGATGGCCTTCAAGACATCTTTACCTTGAACTTCCATGTAAGCGCGAAGTTTTTGTTCAAAGTCTTGAACGTTCTCAACCGCGATATCATTTAGATACTCATTGTTGATTGCGAACAGGATAACAACTTGTTGTTCCAAGACAACCGGAGCGTATTGCTTTTGCTTTAGGGCTTCGGTAAGGCGACGGCCAGTTTCAAGTTGTTTGCGAGTGGCTTCATCAAGATCGGAGCCAAACTGAGCAAAAGCTTCAAGTTCACGGAACTGAGCTAAGTCGAGCTTCAACTTTCCAGCTACCTTTTTCATAGCTTTGGTTTGGGCAGAACTACCGACACGAGACACAGAGTTACCAACGTTTACCGCTGGACGAACCCCTTTGTAGAACAAATCACTTTCAAGAAAAATCTGTCCATCGGTAATGGAGATAACGTTAGTTGGAATGTACGCAGAGATATCACCAGCTTGAGTTTCGATGATTGGCAAGGCGGTCATACTTCCCCCGCCGAAGTCTGGGTTAAGCTTAGCGGCACGTTCAAGTAAACGAGAGTGGAGATAGAAAACGTCACCAGGATAAGCTTCACGACCAGGAGGACGACGAAGTAACAAAGAAATTTCACGGTAAGCTACAGCTTGCTTGGACAAATCGTCATAAACAATCAGGACATCTTTGCCTTGATCCATAAAGTATTCACCCATAGCACAGCCTGAGTAAGGAGCGATATATTGTAAAGCAGCTGGTTCGCTAGCAGCAGCAGAAACCACAATAGTGTATTCCATAGCGCCACGAGCTTCTAAGTCAGCGACAATCTTTGCTACTTTACTTTCTTTTTGACCAATTGCGACATAAATACAAATCATGTCCTGACCTTTTTGGTTCAAGATAGTGTCGATGGCGACAGCGGTTTTACCAGTTTGGCGATCACCGATGATAAGTTCACGCTGACCACGACCGATTGGGATAAGCGCATCAATGGCTTTAATACCGGTTTGCACTGGCTGTTTAACTGACTGACGAGTAATAACCCCAGGGGCGATCTTTTCCACTGGATAAGCTTTGTCACTGGCGATTGCGCCTTTACCATCCTTTGGTTTACCAAGTGCATCAACGACGCGACCAATAAGGGCTTCTCCAACTGGAACAGAGAGAATTTTACCCGTGGAGCGCACAACGTCACCTTGACGAACTTTATAGAAGTCGCCGAGAATAACGCTACCCACGACATGTTCTTCAAGGTTAAGGGCGACACCAAAAATGTCGTTGCCAAAATCAAGCATTTCCATGCTAGCGACATCGGTAAGTCCAGAAATACGAGCGATACCGTCACCGACTTCTAAGACGATGCCGATCTTTTCAGGTTTAGCTTCGGCGTTAAAACCGGTAAGCTGAGTTTTGAGTTGTTTGATGATTGCGTCAGAATTTATCATGGCGGTGTCTTAATTATTGGGAAAGCGTTCGCTTTAAGTTTTCAAGTTTAGTTTTGATACTGGCATCAAGTTGGGTGTCTCCGACTCTGACAACCACCCCGCCGATTATCTTATCATCTTCTTTGTGAGTGACATTAACTTTTGTACCAGCGAGTTTGTTAAGTCCTTCTACCATATCTTTATCTATCTTGACTGGACCAGCTGTGGTTACCGTAGCTTCGACAATCCCTTCTTTCTCATTGTGGATTTTTTCGAATGCGGCGATAATGGCTTCAAATTTACTGAGCTCGTTGTTATTCTTAAGAATTTTCACGAGATTATCAATTACTGTGTCGTGATCTTTACTCGGAGTTTCTTGCAAGCTCTCGTACAGCGCTTTGGCGTATTGTTCTGTGGATAGCGTCATAACGTTATTTATGTGACTGTTCGAGTGCCGATTTAATTAATTCTTTGTCTTTTGCTGAATCGAGTTTCTGACGAAGAATTGTTTCAGTGGCTGTAGTAATCAGAGTTGCCGCTTCGAGTTTGATGGCAGAAATAGCTTGGTCTTTTTCGCTCTCGATCTGTTTTCTGGTTTTTTCAACAATGGTTTCTTGCTCGTGACGGGTTTCTATTAATAGAGAAGTTTTGAGGGCGTCGGCCTCTCCTTTAGCTTCCTTTATAATTTCTGATGCTTCTTGTCTGGCAGTGGAGATTTCCTTTTTCTTCCATTCCGCAAAGTCATCCCGTTCCTTTTGGGTGTTTTCAGCAGTTTGAAGTGATTCCTCGATTTTCTGAGTACGAGCCTGTAGAGCTTTGGTAATCGGGGTAAAGACCCATTTCCATAAGACGAACAAGACAATCGCGAAGTTGATTAACTGAGCGATAAAGAGCTGGACGTTTAGTCCAAGAGTTTCGGCAATACCAGGTTCAACTGCAGCAACTTCGTGAGCAGTTTCGGCGGCTTGAGCGATGTGGATGAAGAAGTTTGGGTCGATCATACAATATTTGTTCAATTACGAATTATGAACCGCGATACAGAATCGCGATCCATTATCCGGAATGGATTACAAGATGAAGGTTACAACTAATGCGTAAATAGCAATAGCTTCGGCAAACGCCATACCGAGCAACATTGGAACGAAAATTTTGTCAGTTGCTTCTGGGTTACGACCAATGGATTCCATGGCCTTGGCACCGATTTTTCCAATGGCGAACGCTGGTAATGCACCACCGATTCCAATGGCGAACGCTTTGGCGAAGAGTTCTGCTGCTTCTGGGGACATATTAGATCCTTACTTTATAGGTTTGATCGACGGTGTAATTATGTTTATCGTCGTCTTCCCTATAGTTAATTACGAATCAAGAACGAGGAATCAATAGTGCTTCCCTGTTCTCGCTACGCAATTAGGCGGTTGGTGTGGCTTGTAAGTCCTCTGTTTCTTTGCCGTGTGAATCGTGTTCGTGAATTTCTGTTGTTGCAATTGTAAGATAGACCAAAGTTAACATCGAGAACACCGTGGCCTGAACTACTCCGACAATAATTTCTAAAGCAATAAAAGGAAGTGGTACGAAATACGCGATGAGTGAGCCGATAACTGTAAGTAAAACTTCACCAGCGAAGACATTACCAAATAAACGTAAGCTTAGTGAGACAACCTTGGCGACTTCAGAGAAAATTTCGATAAGCCCAACAAAAAATTCCACAATTGCCGTAAGGATTTTTACAGGGTTAAAGCTTTTGACTGCATGATAAATATCACCGAGTTTAATAAACTTGTTGGCGTATTTGAAGAAACCAATGGCGGCAACGCCTAAAACATGTGACGTAACCACAGCGACAACAGCCATGGCGAGGGTCATGTTCAGGTCAGTGTTGGCAGGTCGAAATAGTGGAACGAGTTCTAATTGGCCATGGACGAATTTATGAATGCCAATCGAACCAATTCCTGGAAGCAAGCCAATCCAGTTGGAGACAACTATAAAGAAAAAAAGCGTCCCAACCAGAGGTAAGAATTTGATCGATTTAGCACGGCTATGAGTAACTTGATCAAAGTAGCCAAGAAGCATCTCTAAAGTTCCCTCAAAAAAGTTGAGTAAACCTTTTGGAGCTTTGCCAGCTTTGTAGTACTTACGCACCCCAAGGTTAATTAAAAACGCAAAGACGGCAAAACCGATAACGGTTAGTCCTGCGTTAATGAACGTGTTAGTCACGCTAAAGTTATTGATGATGATAATTTCTTCGGCGGCCAGTGGCGGAAGTGCGAGCATCTATTTCTTAGTTAGCTGGTCCTTGATCATTTTCAGGCGTCGGTATATCCAATAGCCACTAATAGCTAATGATATGAAAATTCCGATTATTGCAAAGTGGTTAGTACCCAAGCGTTGGTCGAGATACTTTCCTAGAAAGATAAACACTAAGAGTGGAATTGCTAATACAAAAGCTAATTCCGTAGTAAAACTGAACATCTGCATGATTAAAGCATGCTTTTTTCGCTCAGCTTCGGTTGGTTCTTTTGTGTCCATAGTCTCTATTTTACGCCTCAATTATAACAAAAAAGCCATATCATGGCAATGATGGCAAAATTGTGTTTTCGATGGAGCCGGCTGCCGGACTTGAACCGGCCACCTACGGTTTACGATACCGTTGCTCTACCAGATGAGCTAAGCCGGCACAAGGGTAATGATAGCTTGTTTAGATTGCTATTACAATCCTGCTTCGGGAATGTGAAGCCACTTGTTAGCGTTTAAATGCCACTGACCCACATCCACTTTATTTAAGTTGTCCCAAATCTTTTTGGCTGAGTCGGTATAAAGTTTTTCATCGCGAATTAATTGTCGATGACTCTTCCACTTTTCTGGTAGCTTTGAGCCACGTTCTGCAAGTTCGTAAAGTTCAAAGTCGACATCTAGGTTATCGGCATCTTTCACAACTTTGGCTTCTAATGATTGCCGTTCGTGATATTCTTTGAGAATGTCAGAATAAAAATCTGGCATACTTGTGCCTTCGAACATGTCGTGAGCCGCTTTATCTTCTTTTTCGTCAGCGTAAACTTTTTGGACGTAACTTAAGTCGGAAGTTCGAGTTTCTGGGGCATCGTGAACTAACGCCATCTTTAAAACTTTTTCTTCATTGGCCCCACCTTCCATACGGGCTAAGATCAGCGCTAGCCACTGTACGCGAATGGTATGATCCAAAACATTGGCACAATCGGTGCCTAAGTGTTGTCGCCATCCACGCTGAATATTACGCATGGTGGCGATTTCGTACAAAAATTCAATATCTCGTTCTAAGGCCATGGATGTATATTTTCTACGAAACGTATTGAGGTTCCGTGATTACATAAAACTTACCATTTAGTTTTACTACTTCATAAGTAAATTCAGTTTGGTCTGTTTGATCTTCTTGTCCTTCCAGCGCGTGCTTAACAAAAAGTGTTCCATCAGGGTTCAAGAATTGAACTTTGAAACTATATTTCCCTGGGCCAATTCGTTCTTTAGAAGTCACTGACTTAATTTTCAAGCATCGCCAACCATTCTGTTCGCATCCACGAGAAAATAATAGTGGTTTGTCGAATGGATCAACGTCCGGATTCCAGTCATAAAGGTTTGCGTAACCTCCTCCATAAAGACTCAGGCCTTGATTGTAATTGTGGTCAGCGATAAAATCGAAAAACCAGACTAAATGCTTTTCGGCATTCTTTAAATCAGAGTCATCTTCAATTAATGGAGACTGTTCTGGTGGTAACGAAGAATCTAAGTCGGTCATGGTCTTGGCTGTCTCTTGCGGTGACCGGAGTAAATTATTATCCTCGACTGGTTTCGGTTTAGTACAGCTTCCGGAGATCAACGTAATGGATAACAAGAGTAACGTAAGTTTTTTCATGTCTTTGTGAATAATTTCTGTGGAGCGGGATACGGGAATCGAACCCGTGCCTCAACCTTGGGAAGGTCGCATACTACCACTGTACAAATCCCGCAGTCTTTCTAGTTGGGTAGAAATAGTATATCAAAAACGCCTCGAGATGACGAGGCGTTTTGCTTGTGTTTATACAGGGAATTTTATGAGGTGATAAACTTTGAATTTAGCGATAGCTTCAGTATACCAATCGGTAAAGCCAGTTTGTTCTACGAAAATCTGTTGGAGATGAAGTTTAACTTTGTCTTCTCCTTCAGAAGAGTCTCGCTCGGCAACTTTTACGATATGTTGGCCATAACGGCTGGTGATTTGCTTAATATCTCCGGTTTTGGCATCTTTGAGCGCCACTTGAAATTCTGGAAGCATATCAGCAATTAAGATTGTACCAGCATCGCCCTGAAGGTCTTTGCTATTCTCATCGTCACTATAGGTTTTAGCTAGTTCTCCAAAGTCGCTACCAGAGTTAATCTTTTGCATAATTTCATCAGTTTTGGTGTAAACGTCTTTGCTTAGATCTGGCTGAGCGTTGAACCAGCTTTGAAGTTTGGTCTGAAGTAAATCCGGACGAATAACTTCATTTTTAAACTCATCAAGGCTGAGTTTGTAGTTTTCTTTTACTGCGGCTTCGAATTGAGCTACGTCGCCACCAGTTAACTGAGTGACCAGTTTTTGATAGTGTTCCTCAACTTCGGCATCCGTCACAGCGATATCAATTTTATTAGCCTGGGCTTTGCTTTGAGCATCGGCGATTAAACGTTCTAAGATTTGAGTATAGAGTTCATTCTTTTGGCTGTCGGCCTCATCTTCGCCTAGGACCTGCTTCGCAATATCATAACGA
>JADZEH010000017.1 GCA_020850635.1 Candidatus Doudnabacteria bacterium
CAGCCTACCACAAACGCATGCGTTTGTGTCCGGGATACCATTCACCCCCAGACAGGCGGAAACAAAAAAAACGACCATTGCTCTTGCAACGGCCGCCAGTCTGGGGTTCCCTGGTAAAGAAAAAGAGCGCGAGCGGAACTGCAACGTATGCAGTTCTCGCTCGCGCTGTGTGCGACTTGTAAACGTATGGTTTGATGACCATATGTCGATCGTGTCAGAGTTGAGTCGACGAGCTAGTCGTCAATCCAAAACCTGACCTTGAAGTCCCCTCCCGCCGGAGTGTCCGGGTTGAGTGTGTCCTCATGATCAGAGTCGTGATCCGGATCGAGATCGAGCCTCTCTGATGGCTCAACTTCGCAAGAGGAATCAACCTCTCCTCCGTTGGCGGTGTGCTCCATCTGAACCCTCCTGGCAGAGAGACCGCTCCTGCTCGGACCTAATCCGTGTCTCTCAATTGTACCGTCAGGCATCGACATGTTCGACCCTCCATCTCACTGCATTATTGCCATGCTGACAATCAACGATCGTCAGCCTAACCGACGAACTAGTCCATCCAGTACTCCATGCCGATATCTGCGATGCCCGAATCATTGTTCTTGGACTTCGGTTCGAGCGGCGTCGTCGCTCTGCTCGGAGAAACGGCCGGCGCTTGATTGACGAGAGCGTCGATCTCTTCCCGATGCTTCTGCCCGCAATCTGCGACACTGTCGCAGTCATCGAACAGACCCCTCTTGAGCTCAGGCTTCTCCTCCAGGTCACCGGAAGTCGAACCGCCAGCTTTGACATTTCTCTCATCGTCAGGGATCATCCCCTTCGCTTCCGCGAAGATCTTGGGGACGGCTTTGCCTCCGACCATGACCAGTTCTACCCTGTTTCCCTGTTTCTCACTTCCTGTGTGCATATCCACTCCTCCACATTGAAACGCCTGTACGTGCCAAGCCTCTACAAGCACTTGGCCTATCAAAGCAATTACAAACATTACCACAATTCATGACTCCAGTCAATAAAAAAGGAGAGCTACACCAAGATGCAGCTCTCTCCAACAATGCCATAAGCGAAGCCTCTTACTAGTTCAAAATCGCAAATCTAATATAAATCTTCGCTGTAAAGTTTGTTACCCCTATATCCCCCTGGGGCAACCGATGCTATTCCAGCATTCAGCTGAAGCTGTAGTCCCTCAACTCGATCCACAAATCGCATGTTTGTGGTTATAAATCCCTGCTCTTTCTTAAGCTTCATATACTCTTCCCAAGTATACTTAGTAAGCAGCTTTGCACTCATCCACAAAATGATTTCGTCATGACGACGACCAATGAAAACTTCGTGGCCAACTCGAATTGCAGCACGCAAGCAAGTTTCCAACTTTTCTACTTGCATTTTGACCTCCATGAATTTGCGGTCTTCCCAGTCAAACAAGTTGATCAAGATTTATACTATAGAAAAGCAGTGGTTTGCCAATGTAAAAGCCCTCTGTCGAGGGCTTTTAATGGTGCATTTCCTACTTCAATATTTTCTTAAGATACTGACCGGTGTGACTGGCTTTAATTTTAGAAACCTCTTCTGGCGTACCAGCGGCAACAAGTTTACCACCTTTGTCTCCACCTTCAGGCCCAAGATCAATAATCCAGTCCGCGGTTTTGATCATATCAAGGTTGTGTTCAATAACCACAACGGTGTTGCCTTTTTCAACCAACCGATTCAACACTGCAATCAATCTCTTTACATCTGCAAAATGCAAACCAGTAGTAGGTTCATCTAATATATAGAGCGTACGGCCGGTGGAAGCACGAGAAAGTTCTGTGGCCAGCTTAATGCGCTGAGCTTCACCACCCGATAAAGTTGTGGCGTTCTGTCCCAGATGCATGTAGCCAAGTCCGACCTCAGACAAAGTCGCTAACTTTTTGTGAACAGCTGGAATGTGTGTAAAGAAGGCGGCGGCTTCATCCACTGTCATCTCTAACACATCGGAAATAGTTTTGTCTTTGTAGTGAATTTGCAACGCTTCACGGTTGTAGCGCTTACCATTACACTCTTCGCAAGTGATATAGACATCTGGCAAGAAGTTCATCTCAACTTTAATCACACCATCACCAGCACATTTTTCACAACGACCACCTTTAACGTTAAAGCTAAAACGACCAGACTTGTAACCCTTCATCCGAGCTTCTTTGGTATCAGCAAACAAGTCACGGATGAACGTAAACACACCAGTGTAAGTGGCAGGATTCGAACGAGGAGTCCGACCAATTGGCGACTGGTCAATGTTGATGACTTTGTCGATATGGTCCATGCCAATAATCTTTTTGTGCTTCCCTGGTTCGTCTTTACTGTTGTAGAAATAGTTAGAAAGAGACTTGGCAAGAATGTCATTAAGCAAAGTTGATTTACCACTACCAGACACGCCAGTTAATGCAACCATTTTACCGAGAGGAATATCGACATTCACGTCTTGTAAATTAAATTCTGATGCGCCGAGAATAGAAATTTTCTTGCCATTGCCTGGGCGGCGCTTCTTTGGTACTTCAATGCTCTCACGACCAGACAAAAATTGCCCGGTAATCGAATTTTTGTCTTTCGCCACTTCAGCCGGCGTACCTTGCGCAATTAACTCACCACCGTGCTTCCCTGCACCAGGACCAATATCAACAACCCAATCCGATTCCATAATCGTTTCTTCGTCATGCTCAACCACAATAACTGTGTTCCCTAAATCGCGAAGCTCTTTAAGTGTGCGAAGTAAACGACCGTTGTCGCGTTGGTGTAAACCAATCGACGGTTCGTCTAAAATATACAAGACACCGGTTAAGCCAGAACCAATTTGCGTAGCCAAACGAATGCGTTGCGCTTCGCCACCACTCAGAGTATCCGCGCCACGGTCCAAAGACAAGTAAGACAGGCCAACGTTCAACAAAAATGAGATGCGAGCGCAAATTTCTTTAAGAATCAAACGCGCAATTTGTAAATCTTTAGCGGAAAGGTCTTTAAGCAACCCTTGGAAAAAATTATCCGCATCTTCGATGCTCATTTGAGAAACATCAACAATACCTTTGTTGCCCACAGTGACCGCTAAAACTTCTGGCTTCAAACGTTTGCCGTGACATTCCGGACACTGACGAATACGCATGTAATTTTCAATTTCAGAACGCATGTATTCTGAATCAGTTTCGCGATAGCGACGCTCCAAATTCGGCACAACTCCTTCGAACACAGTGTTGAATTCATAACTCCCATCACGAGTAGTGCTTTCACCTTTAACGTGAATCTTTTTGTCACCTGTCCCATACAAAATAACGTCTAAATATTTTTTAGGTAAATCTTTAACTGGCGTGTTAGCAGAAAAACCGTAGGCGTCGGCAACGGCTTGGACAATTCGTGAATACCAAGAGAGACGCGAAGTAGTTTTGCTCCACGGACGAATCGCTCCTTCGGCTAAAGTTAGTCTAGGGTTAGGAATTACCAAATCTGGTTCAATCGTAAGTTTCGTCCCAAGACCTTTACATTCCGGACAAGCACCATGAGGGCTGTTAAACGAAAAATCGCGCGGATCGAATTCAGACAACTGCACGTGACCATCGGGACAAGCAAACTTCTGGGACAACATCATCTCTTTACCCTTTTTGTCATCAATAACTTGAGCGATAGCTAACTGATCACCAATATCCAAAGCTTTTTCTAAGCTTTCGGAGATGCGTCCACGGTCTTCGGCACTAATTTGAACACGATCAACAATCACATCAATACTGTGTTTCTTCTGTTTATCTAAGTGTAAGTTTTGGGCTTCCGCCAAATCCATGACTGTACCATCAACGCGCACACGAGCGAACCCAGCTTTTTTCACTTGTTCGAAGATCGCTTTGTGCTCCCCTTTTTGATCGCGAATAAACGGGGCCATCAACATAACTTTTGTCCCTTCGGGTAAAGTTAATAGCTGGTCTGTCATTGATTGAATCGTCTGACCAGAAATCTTCTTACCACAAACCGGACAATGCGGCACACCAATACGCGCATACAGCAAACGAAGGTAATCGTAAATTTCCGTTACGGTACCGACTGTAGAGCGCGGGTTGTGTGAGGCACTTTTTTGATCGATCGAAATGGCTGGAGACAACCCTTCAATCTTGTCGACATCGGGTTTATCCATGAGACCAATAAACTGACGAGCATATGCAGACAAAGACTCAACGTAACGACGCTGACCTTCTGCATATATAGTGTCGAATGCTAAAGAAGACTTTCCACTACCGGAAAGCCCTGTCATAACAATCAGTTTATTACGTGGTAAGTCAACGTCAATGTTTTTTAAGTTGTGCTGTCGGGCACCACGAATCGTAATTTTGTCTGAATGGATATTTTGAGAGGTTTTTGGGGTTGGTTTCTTCATGAAAAGTTTAGCTGAATAGTGTATATAAACTACAAACTATCTGCTTGTTTAAGTACGAGGCATATTTTGAGGATATTGCGAGCCGTAGTAAACCTACGGTAAGCAAAACCGGAAAAATATAACGAAGTAATTAAACAAGCCCTTGTGGTTTGCATCAGAGAAAGTGCAGCTTTGCTGCACTGTACTATTGATGCAAACAGATAGTTTGTAAAAAGGCGCGAGCTAGTTTTGAGCCTAGCATGAACGTCAAGACTAGTCAAGGCTCTAGGGCAAAGAAAAAAGCCCGCTCGCCGTCACAGGGTGACAGCGAGGGGGCAGAAGGAGAACGAAAGAACACAAAAGGAGCATGGGACAGCTCAGCGACCGCTAAACCCACCGTTGCGGTGGGGGGTGGTCATGTTGTCGGCGGCGCTCTCCACTCGCCGGGAAGAGATCCCGACAAGATAAATCGTGTAGATGAACACGACGCTCACAACGAGGATGATGCCGATCATCACCGCAGTGCCGATGAAACTTCCGATGCTTCTGAGCATCGGCTCATGGTCGTAGTAGAACACTGCGACCGGGTCGAACAAGACGACGGCGACGATCGGCAGAGCGATCGCCAATGCGATGGCGAAAAAGATCTTTTCCGACTTCTTGACCATGATTTGCACCCTCCAGTGCGCGGAGCCTTAAGCCCCAGTGCGATTTGAATTAATAACACAGTACCACAAAAACGTAGAATAGTCAAATATGCTCTTAAATAAGCCTTTTGGAAAAGACGTCCGCACCCTATAATACCTAAGTGAAAGAACTTAAAGCCAAACTTACTACCCTTCCCCAAAAGCCTGGCGTCTACTTGTTTAAAAATAAAGACGGCAAGGTTATTTATGTTGGCAAAGCCAAAAACTTACGCACCAGAGTTGGACAATACTTTAGCGGTCACGACACCCGCCCCCAACTTCCCTTCCTCATGCAAGATGCAGTTGACCTAGATTTCACCGTAGTTAATTCCGAACTCGAAAGTTTGTTTCTCGAAAACACGCTGATCAAAGAATATCTACCGCAGTACAACATCATGCTGCGTGATGATAAAAACTACGCATTTATTACCATCGACTACAATTTCCAAATTCCCAAAATTAGCTACGCTCGTAAAATAGAGAGCGCGACTAAACACATAAAATACTTTGGCCCGTATTCCTCAGCAAAGAAAATAAAACAAACTCTCGACTTCATCCGTCGTGTTTTTCCATATTGCAGTAACACCGAAACTGGCAAGCGTCCCTGCTTCTATTATTTTTTACACCGATGCCCGGGAATTTGCGTTGGACAAATCACGCTCAAAGAATACGATGAACAATTAGACCGGATTATTTTGTTTCTAAACGGCAAGAGTGAAGAAGTCAAAAAACAACTGAAGGCTACCATGAAACAATCGGCGACAAAAAAGCATTTTGAATTGGCCGCTAAACTTCGTGATCAACTTCGCGCTCTAGAAATGCTTGATGAAAAGCAGGTCACAATATTTCCCTCAAAAGTTAACTGGGATTTCGTCTCAGTTTTAGTTAAAGGACCAACCGCGTGCGCCAACATCTTTCGAATTCGAGAAGGTAAACTTATCGACAAAGAAAACTTCATCTATGATGCCACGAGTCTTCCCACCAACACCGAGGCAGAAAACTACATCCTCCAAAAATGTGTGGAAGATTACTACAGCGTAGCGAGTGATTATCCAAAAGAGCTTTACTTGCAAACCGAGATTGAAAACAAATCGATTATTCAAGAACTTTTGAAAACTCGCAGCAAGCATACTGTAAAAATTAGCGTCCCTACACGTGGGAAAAAACTAAACCTCATTGAACTTGGTAAAACCAACGCCAGCGAATACTTACGCAAGTGGGAAAACACTCAGGCCACCAACTTAGACAACGTTCATGAAGCTTTGCAAAACCTCCAAGATATTTTACAACTCCCTACTCTCCCTCGTCGGATTGAAGGTTATGATATTTCCAACATTCAAGGGACAAATCCAGTCGGCAGTATGGTGGTTGCTAAAGATGGCCTGGCCGCCAAATCTGAATATCGTAAATTCAAAATCAAAATTAAAGAAACTCCTGATGATTTCGCTATGATGCGCGAAATGTTAAGCCGCAGACTGTCTCGTCTCGCTGAAACCTTACCCAAAGACAAAGAAAAAGATGCTTGGCCAACCCCCGACCTTATCGTCATCGACGGCGGTAAGGGTCAATTAGCGGTAGCTGTAAAAGTTCTTGATGAAAAAGGTTTAAACATTCCCGTTGTCGGACTCGCCAAGCGTATTGAAGAAATTTTTAAACCTCACGACTCAACCCCAATCATTTTGTCTCACGACAATCCCACGCTTCAGCTCTTACAACGCCTTCGCGACGAAGCTCATCGTTTTGGAATTACTTTTCATCGCGACCTGCGAAGTAAACAAGCCACCAAGTCTGCACTCGATACTATCTCAGGAATCGGTCCAAAAACAAAAAAACTTTTGAAACAAAAGTTTGGGACAGTAGCACAAATTAAACAAGCTTCACTCGAAGAGCTCTCTAAAGTAGTTGGCAAAGCCAAAGCCCGAGACATCAAAAAGAACTTATAGCCAACCCAACAAGCCGTAAACCCTCATTGACACGACACGAGTAAAGTTAGTATAATGAGCAAGTCAATTTACACCCAATTATGAACAAACTCCAACTAGCAATTACTTTTGTAAACATGGCTGTAATGGTCGGCCTTATCATTACGGTTTCATTACAGCGCAAGGGCGCTGGCCTTTCCACGGTTTTCGGTGGTAGTGGCAATATCGCTCAGACTCGTCGCGGCTTTGAGAAATGGTTGTTCTTCACGACTATCGTTTTAGGCATCCTTTTTGTCGGACTTAGTGTAACTTCATTGCTTCTCAACAAGTAATAAATACAAACTATAACTTTGAGTCCTCTCGTCGAAAAAACTGCTGACGAGCTTGCCCGGTTTCGTATTGGGGTGAGCTTAATCCGAAACTTCCGCCTTTCCTACCTTAGGAAAGTTTTTTCTTTAATAAGCCAAGGAGAAAAAATTGCGTTAATCGCTCTATTACTTATCGTTTTTGTAAGTGGTGTTATTTCTCTACGCCATGGGTACAACGCCTTAACGGTTCCTGTTGCTGCTTCGGGTGGCACTTACACCGAGGGTATATTAGGACAGCCTCGATACATCAATCCCATATATGCAACTTCTGACGCAGATCGTATACTGGCCCAGTTAATTTTTTCTAGTCTATATCACTATGATCAAAACGGTGAACTCGTCCCCGATTTAGCCGAAGGCCAACCAACAGTTTCGGAAGACCAAAAAGAATATACTGTAAAACTAAAGCAAAACATTAAATGGCATAACGGAGACATGTTCACGGCTGACGATGTTGTCTTTACGATTGCCAGTATCCAAAATACAGAGACTAAAAGCCCCCTTCAAAACCAGTGGCTTAACACTCTTGCCAAAAAAGTTGATGACTACACCTTAACTTTCACTAACACAGAAATTTCGGGACCATTCATCCATAACCTAACTTTGCCCATTTTGCATCAAGGGGCATGGGCAGGCGTGGCTCCCGTAGATTTCCCTACCAGCGACAATAATCTTAAACCAATTGGTACCGGCCCTTACACCCTTACCGAAATCGCTCAACAAACCAACAAGAAAATCTTGAGCATCAGTCTCAGTTCGTTTAAAGACTATTACGCAGGCCAACCCCATATTGACACAGTCACATTGAGATTCTTAGACTCATATGAACAACTTGTGACCTCTTTCCACAGCGATGAAATTGATGGTGCCGGAATCGTTCCTCTAGAAACTAATGCAACTATTAGTGGAAAGAAGAATTCAGCAACAGCTTACATAATCCCCCTTGCTCAGTATCAAGCGGTGTTCTTTAATCTCAATCATCCTATTCTTTCTGATAAAACTGTACGCAAAGCTTTACTCGCCGCAACGGATCGCGACAAACTTAACCAAGAAATTTTAGAAGGCCGCGCTCGTTCAATTTACGGCCCATTCATTAATGAACATCTTACATTAAATACCGACTCACAAACAGCAGACATCACTGCCGCGGAAAAACTTCTTGATGATGCTGGTTGGAAAAGAGACCCAAGCACCGGCTTTCGCACAAAAAACGATGTGATACTACAATTCGTTATCTCCACAAACGATGCTAGTAGCAACGTTAAAGCAGCCCAATTTTTGGCCGAATCATGGAAAGCGCTTGGAGTAAACGTAAATGTTGGGAGCATGCAATCCAAAGACTTAACCAGCTCTTTAATCCGTCCTAGAACTTTTGATGTTTTAGTTTTTGCCCAACAACTCGGCGCCGACCCTGATCCATTCTTGTTTTGGCATTCCAGCCAGGCCAAAGACCCAGGCTTAAACATTACTGGCTTTAACAACACCGAAGCGGATCGCTTAATTTCTCAGGCTCGCACCTCAATTGACGATAAAACTCGTGCTGCACGCTACACCGAATTTACCAACTTGCTTCGTGAAGAAGTCCCTGCCATCTTCTTAAACCAAAGTGTCTATTTATACACCGTGGACTCGGCAGTGAAGAATATCAACTTAAATGTGTTGTACGATCCAATCTTTCGCTTCAACAATATTCACACGTGGTATATAAACGAAAGTCGAGACTGGAAATAACCCAAATATGGCCGGGTGGTGAAATTGGCAGACACGTACGCTTCAGGTGCGTATGATCGCAAGATCGTGAGGGTTCGACCCCCTCCTCGGCCACCAATTAGTCTAAGACAAGTCCCGACCTTCATAAATTTGAATTGCTTTGCAATTCATAGAGGAAGTGCCGACGTAAGTCGGCCTCCTCGGCCACCATAAAATAGACATATCATAAGTCTTAAATAAGCCATAATTTGGCAATTTAGGCTTAAATGCGCATTGACAATTACCATCATATCAAGTATAATGATTGAAATTGCTTAGTTCTCTCGAAACCAAAGCACCCCCTGCCAAATTTAGCCAGTTAGCAAATAATAGCCAAAAACTCTTTTTTTGTTTGATATTTGTTAATTGCTCTACCAATCATATTGGTACCGCTTACCTGTTAGGTCGACCGCAGACGTCACCTATAGGCCCGTAACAAAATTTAAGATTTAATTACGGATACAGATTTTAGTATTGTTATTCGTGATGCGCTATTTCGCATCCTTACTACTCCCGTATCCCCTTAAGGACTTAGTTTAATGCTTAAGAAAGCAACAAGCTCCCCTTCTGGCCCCCGCACTTCCCGCCCAGGTACTCGTCCTCCAGGACAATCGTTTACCCGCCCGCTTGGAAACCGCGGTACAGTCGCTACTCCTGTTCAGGACAAACCTGCAGTAGAAGTAAAGACTAGCCAGCACACTACGTCACGCACTAATCTTCGCATCGTTCCACTTGGTGGACTCGAAGAAGTTGGTGCGAACATGATGCTCTATGAATATGGCGATGATATTATCGTTATCGACATGGGCTACGCGTTCCCTGACGAAACCACACCTGGTATTGATTACATCATTCCAGACACAAAGTATTTAGAAGAAAACAAGAGCCGCATCCGCGGTGTGATTATCACTCACGGACACATGGACCACATTGGTGCCATTCCCTATCTCTTACCAAAAATTGGTGACCCGCCAATCTACACCTTGCCTTTAACCGCAGGTATGATTCGCAAACGCCTTGAAGAATTCAACATGGCCGAGCGCACCAAGATTAATGCCATCGGTCGTGATGATGTTATCCGTTTAGGAAACTTCACTCTTCGCTTCTTTGGGGTTAATCACAACATTCCAGATTCCATGGGTATCTCAATTGGAACTCCGGTCGGCCAAGTCATCCACACAGGTGACTGGAAATTCGACCATACTCCAGTTAACGAACAACCAGCTGAGTTTGCTAAGTTAGCGAAATTCGGTTCAGAAGGAGTCCTCCTTCTTGCTGGTGACTCAACTAACTCATCTAAACCGGGATATTGTGCATCTGAACGCGAACTTGGGTTTACCATCGATCGTTTGTTCCAAGATGCTAAAGGCCGCGTAATTTTCGCGAGCTTCTCCTCCTTACTTTCTCGTATGCAGCAGGTTTTTGATATCGCTGCTAAATACAACCGTAAAGTTTTAGTTACTGGTCGCTCAATGGTTAATAACATTGAAGTGGCTTTGTCCCTCGGCTACCTTCGCATTCAGCCAAAACAGATTATCAAATCTGAACAAGCGAAAAAGTACCCTGATAATCAAATTGTGGTTTTGACCACAGGTTCACAGGGTGAAGAAGGTGCTGGACTGGCCCGTATGGCGCGTGGTGATCATAAAACCATCCGCGTTAAAAAGGGTGATACTGCGATTATTTCTGCATCCCCTATTCCAGGAAACGAACGTTCTGTCGTGGCTGTGCTTGATAACTTAACCCGCGAAGGCGTTAATGTTATCTACAACAAGATTTTGGACATTCACACTTCTGGACATGGTCAGCAAGAAGAACTTAAGTTGATGATCAGCTTGGTTAAACCAAAGTATCTCATGCCAATTCACGGTGAACACCACATGTTGGTTGCTCACGGTAAGCTGGCTCAGAGCCTTGGCATGAAAGAAGAAAACGTCTTCATCCTTGGTAACGGTGATGGCTTAGAAATCAACGCCGCTGGTGAAGCCAAGCAGCACGTTGATGCTGTTCAAGCCGGATACGTCTTCGTAGACGGTTTGGGTATTGGTGATGTTGGCGAAGTCGTCCTGCGCGACCGTCAGCTCATGGCTCAAGACGGGATGTTCGTCATTATTGTGACGCTCGACCGTAAAGCCGGTAAACTCATCAATCAACCAGACATTATTTCTCGTGGATTTATTTTCATGAAGAACAATGATGATCTGGTCCGTGAAGTTAAACACGAAATTCGCAAGATGGTTGATACTCACGGCAAGAAAGCCGAACCAAACTGGGCGTACTTACGCCAGGCCATTCGCGATGATGTTGGTGAATATCTTTTCCAAAAGACTCAACGTCGTCCAATGATCCTTCCTGTGATCATTGAGGTATAAATATAAATCTATTCTTCGAACGAAGTCGAGAGGTTCTATCTAGAACATCTCGACGGGCTCGCAGAATACAAAGCTAAGTGCTCTCAGAAATCAGAAAATCATATTTATTTGTTTCGTTCGATTTCCCACAGTCCACTTAATACTTTGTTCCTCACGTGTGCACCTGAATCAAAATCAGAAAAACGGAAAGTCACTTTAATTTAGTTTCCCAGTTTCTCTCAATACGATTTAGTTATAGTAGCGCCAGCTTTAAAAAAGCTGGCGCTTTTGGTATACTAAGGCCTGACGAAAGCTCACGACAGGAGGATCATATGCGTGACGACTGCAGGCCCAGAAACTTCGAAGCACCCGAGGAAGCGCAGGATTACCTCACTGATGAAGTTCTCCGAGCGTTCCATCGGCTCCGCGGCTCGGAGTACGGAATCACTCGTCCGCCGCACATGTCACCGGACAGAAAGCGCATCATCTTCACCACGAACAACGGCAACGTAGTGAAAAAGTCAGACGACGGAAAACTGGAAACGTTCGAATACGATGGCCGCATCTACACAGTTCGGGCAACACGACCAATCAGACCGAGAAAGTTCTAGCGCCCCTAGCCTTTCTCGAAAGGCTCCATCATCCCCGCCTTCCCCCTGGAAGGCACTTTTTTTATCTAAATTTGCTATACTATCTCTATGAAGAAAAACGTTATGCTCGCTGGCATCCGTGCCACCGGAAAATTACATATTGGAAACTACCTTGGAGCCCTTAAGCAATTTGTTGAATTAGGCAACGACCCTAAAAACGAATGCTATTTTTTTGTAGCCGACCTACACGCTCTCACCACACCTTTTGAACCAGATCAACTCCGCCACGACACCCTCGAAGTCGTCGCTGAGTATATTGCTGCTGGACTAGACCCCAAAAAGTCCGCATTGTTTTTACAAAATCATGTGTCCGAACATGCCGAACTCGCCTGGATCTTTAATTGCATCACTCCACTTGGTGAATTGGAGCGCATGACGCAGTACAAAGACAAATCAAAACAGCACAAAGATAATATCAACGCCGGTTTACTAACATACCCAACTTTGATGGCCGCCGATATTCTCATGTACAAACCAAATGGCGTCCCTGTTGGAGATGATCAAGTTCAACACATTGAACTAGCGCGTATTGTCGCCCGAAAATTTAACAACAAATTTGGCCAAACCTTCCCCGAACCAAAGCCTTACGAACGCAAACCGCTTCGTATCATGAGCCTCAAAGATCCATCAAAGAAAATGAGCAAAACTGGTGATGACGCTTTATGGATTTCTGATTCTCCTGAAGAAATTTCTCGCAAACTTAAAAAAGCGGTGACTGCTACCGATGGCTCTGGCTCAGATGGGGTTGAGAACTTGCTTTTACTACTTCGCCACTTTGGCACTAAACCACAAATCCAATACTTTGAAGATGGACTTAAACAAGACACTATCAAATACAGTGAGCTCAAAGAGACTTTAGCCAAAGAGATCGCGGATTACTTCGCTGACTTCCGTGAACGAAAACGCGAGCTGATGAGTGACAAAAACAAGCTCGCAAGCATTCTCGCCGACGGCGCGGGACGAGCCAAACAAACCGCTCAAGAAACTTTGCTCGAAGTCAAAAAGAAAATTGGATTGCTATAGCATCACCATAACCGCCCTTCATGGGCGGTTTTTTGTTACTGATGTGCCATTGACGAAACCGCTCCTCTTCCTTAGACTACTGCTACATTCGAGGAGGAACCCGATGAAAATTCGCCTAGCAGTATCCGTTGCTCTCCTCGTTGCGCTGACTCTGGCCTTCCCTCTGCTCTCGAAGGCTCAGTCATCGCAGCAGCCCAATCACGATGGACAGCAGAAAGACTGCACCATCTACTCCAAGGTCGTGGAGCACGCGCCTGACCTGACGCTCGCGCACGTCAAGAGCACCGAAGTCGGAACCGAAATTCAGTTCAATCGGCGTGTCACCGTACGATTCGGGGTTCGCGAAGAAAAGCGCTTCGCTCCCGGCACTCTTGTTCAACCATTCACACACAGATCAGTCGTGATGACGATCAACTGGCACTGACAAGATCAACCGCACTGACAACGACAAGGCCGCATCTCGAAAGTTCGAGATGCGGCCGTATTTTTTTATACTAGTTATTTTTCTAAGATAGCTTTGATAACTTTAGCCGTATGCTTTGGATCAGAAACTTTAATGTAATCAATTTTAGTTTTCAAAACTGAGTAATCATTTCCACGAGGATAAATGGCATCGCCAAGAAATAACATGTCCTTTACTTTAACCTTGAGATACTTTTCCATCTGCCGAACACCATAAGCTTTATCAATTCCTTTCATGGTGATATCGATGGTCGTAACACCACCCGTGCGTACTTCCAAATTCGGCAATTCTTTGGCTAAAAGCTGAGCCATCTTGTGACGAATATGATCATACTTACTTCGCCACTGTTCTTTCATCTGCAGCCCCCGCTTTCCCAAAACTGTCACAATCTCCTGACCAAGCGGTGAAAAGCTCATTTGCGACTTCCGATCTTCCAACAGCACGCCATAGACTTTTTTAGGATGCTTGTAACCTATTTTTTTAAACACTCGCTCAAACGCGGAGCGGATTTGGGTTTTCTCCTCTTTAGATAAATCGTGAGAGTACACATTTTCCCATCCTGATTTGTAACGATAAAACGCGTTGCCAGATGTCGGAAACAAAAAAAGGTTTTGAAGCAAGTTTTTTGGAACTTTTTTTAAGGCACCAATGAATTGCCATTTGAATAGGTCATACTTCCCACCACCAATAACAGCAACTTTTTTGGTTTGAAGCAGTCTCGTAATCAATTCTGCCATTTCGTCGCCCATCACAGATTTAGAATCTGCTAAAGTGCCGTCTAAATCAAAGACGATTAATTTTTTTGGTTTCAATTTCTTAAGGTTGGTGATTTTCATTACTCTTTGATGATTACTGCAAAATATTCCTGACTTTTCTTTAGTCTATCAGTTTTTGATAAATAAAAAAGGGTGAGGTCCGCGAAAACCTACACCCACTATACGTACGATACGGGGCATGCTAATCCCCGCTTGATTGAGCCGCTTGCGTCAGCGGTTCAAACTGCTCACTCTCAGCGCTCTCATGCTGATAGATGATGTCCTGACCGAGACGAATGAGTTCAATCTCAAAACAAGTAGTTGCGTACTCACGGTACACTTTGCTCCCCTCGAACAAGATATGAACCCCGAAAGCAACTCCCCTCACCTGTCCTTCAACGATCCTATAACCGGGGACCGATATCGTCTCCAACTTCAAATTGAGATCTAGAACCTTGAAAACTTCTTCTTCATGCCGAAGATTGATGTTCTCCATCATGAGCTCGAAGCCATCAAGACCTCTGGCCCAATAATGCTTTGAAGACTCTACGTGGATGATTCGACGGACACTCTCCGTCACTGGATCGTCGTCCTTTCCACGAATTCCACCATGGTAAAGGCGAGTATAGCAGTGACTTCTCGAAGGCATTTCTTCCTCCCTTAGCCTGCTTGTTTGTTCTTCCTACAATTCCAACGTTCATCTACAACTAGTCTATACCCGCATGAAATAAAAGTAAACTTTTTTTCAAAAATAAATAAAATGAGCCGGCTCCCTAGGGGGAACCAGCTCTAAAGAACTGCGTGGGTGCTGCGAGGTCTAGGCCTCGCTGGCGGCCGTGAGCCCGAAACGACCCATGGGAATACCTTCGATGAGATCGTTGAGATACTTCTGGCTGGTGCGAATCCAGTACTCCTGCCCGTACTGGCGACAGATGATGTCGACGCGCGGCTCCTTCGAGTCCGAGGCGACCTGAATTGACCGGACCGACGACTTCGGATGCTCGTCGCGCCACGCAATGAAACGCTTCTGCAAATCGCTCAACGTCGAAGCGTTGATGTCACGAACGCAGTCGCGAATCTCATCACGAACCGAGTCGGGCGTCTGTCGCAACTTGCGAGCAAAACCCGGCTTCTCGATGAACGAAACGGACACCGCCTGCTTGGGGCGGATCTTCTCAAAACTCATCTGAGACATGCGATGAAACCTCCAGTTGGTTTTCGATGTGTATCCAAAACCCAGTACATGGGTTGTAAAAACTAGATTATTTATACCACAAACCAAGACTTTCTGCAAGCCCCTGCAGAAGCTCTCGACTAAATCCCCTATTTCCATTAGACTATCCAAGTAATTAAACTCATTTCATGTCTTTTAAGATTGGCATAGTAGGTCTCCCCAACGTCGGAAAATCCACACTCTTTAACGCTATTACCAATAGCCAGGTTGAGGCTGCCAACTATCCTTTTGCCACCATCGATCCAAACGTGGGCGTTGTCCCCGTCCCAGACGAACGCCTCGCTAAACTTGCTGCTCAAGAAAAAAGCGAGAAGATAGTTCCAACCACAATTGAATTCGTCGATATCGCTGGTCTTGTCTCAGGTGCCCATAAAGGTGAAGGATTAGGAAATCAATTTTTAGCTCACATTCGCGAAGTCGACGCCATCATGGAAGTCATTCGCTTTTTTGAAAATGATGACATTATCCATGTTAACGGTTCCGTTGATCCTAAACGTGATATGGAAACCATCGCCATTGAACTTCAACTCGCAGATTTACAAAATGTTGAGAAACGTATGGAAACCAACGCGCGCATGGCTAAGTCTGGTGATCGCGATGCAGCAGTGAAGCAAGCTGTATTAGAAAAATACAAAACTGCATTAGAAGCTGGAAACATGGCCAGCACTATCACTTTAACCGAAGACGAGCAGCAAGCCACCAAAGACGTTCAACTTCTTACCACCAAACCATTTCTTTACGTAGCTAACAGCGAATACGACATAAGCACCAAGCAATACAAAACTAAACACGAACAATTTGCCGATATAGTCATTGATGCCCAACTCGAAAGCGAACTTGCTCAACTTGATGAGACCGAACGTGCCGAATATTTAGCCGAACTTGGCTTAACCGAAAGTGGTCTTGAAAAAATCATTCGCGAAGCTTACAAAACTCTGGGTTTAATCACGTTCATCACTGCTGGGCCGAAAGAAAGCAAAGCCTGGACTTGTCCGGCTGGCACCAAAGCCCCACAAGCTGCCGGTGTAATTCATACTGATTTTGAAAAAGGGTTCATTCGCGCCGAATGTATTCAATGGGACAAACTTTTAGAAGCCGGTGGATATGCTGCTTCTCGAGACAAAGGCTGGCTACGCGTTGAGGGTAAAGAATATGTGATTCAAGATGGCGACGTGGTTCACTTCCGCTTTACATAAAGAAAAACTCCCCAGCTGGGGAGTTTTTTTGAACTTTAACTCTTACTATTTATCTCCGATTCATCTAATCCCGAAAGTTCATTAGTCTCGTTTTCTGAAGGCCTTGTGATGACATCACCCAACTTATCTGTTTTGAAATCCAGGATGTCTTCTTTAGGACTGTCTGTGCCAAAAGCTTTTTTCATAAACTCCCTGGTCCCCACATCTTCTCGGCTTACATAATCAGATGATTCGATTGAATCATCAACCATAGCTTGTCTCTCAGGATCTAAATTAACTTCACTTAAATTTCGAGGGGAATCTTTTTTTGATTCTACCCCTGTAGCGCCTTGTCCATAAATAGCATTATGGATCTCCCCTGGCCCAACTTTTCTCAAAATTTCATGGGCTTCTTCTCTATGCTTTCTATCAGATTCTAACATAAAGTTTCATTAATAAATTAAACCTTCCCGGCCAGGGAGTTTTTACTGATCAAGGCGTTTTGTACCCCTGTCCATATTATCGCTATCATTACTATCAGTATCAAGTCGCTGTGTCCCTAGATTTTTTAGGTTTTTAGTTTTGCGACTTTCTTGAAACTCCTCAAATTGCTTTTTCAAAATTTCGCCAAATTTGTTGTCCTTAGGATTCGGGCTTTCTAACTTCTGGCGAATAATTTCATTTAACTTGGAATACTTATCTTCAGGCGCACTGACAGCTTTTGTTTCCGTAACGCCCAAAGTCTCTTCAAAGTCTCCAATAACCTTAGCGACTTCTCTTTCTAATTCCTCATCAGAATAATTTTCAAAGGGATCGTGATCTGTTTCCCTGCTCCCTCTTTCCGCACCATATCCATTTAACATAATCGTATTTTTAAGTGAATCTTCCCTAAAATTATAGCACGATTTTGATCAAATAACCTCGGTTGACTGGAACCCTTAAAAGTGCTAGAATCTAAAGACCTTTCAAGGTATTTTTTAATCAATCAGTAACATATCTTCTGCAAACTTATTGCAGAAATAGAGGAGACCTCCCCTATGCCACGATATGAACTTATGTACATCCTCGCTTCCAGCGTCTCGGACGATCAAGTCCCAGGTGTTGCTAGCCAGATCGTAAAGTTCGTCTCTGACTTCGGCGGCACTGACGTTGTCGAAACCCAGTTAGGCAAAAAGAAGCTGGCCTACCCAATCAAGAAAACCCGCAATGGTTTTTATGGGCTCATCGAGTTTTCGATGGACACAGCAAAGGTCGCAGATTTTGATGCCAAAATCCGCACCCAGAACACTATCATCCGTTACATCTTGGTTAACCTTGATGAACACATCAAGCGCACTGCCAAAGACGCGGATGTTCAAGCCAAGATGAATCGCAATCGTCCTCAGGAACGCATTGACGAAGATCGTAATGCCATCATCCAACCAGCTCCTGGTTCTGGCAAACCTGAAACCAAACCTCAATCCAAGCAAGCTGAAAAGCCGGTTGAGAAAGTCATCGAGAAAGAGAAAGCTCCTGTTGTCGAGATGAACGAAGAAGAGCTCGACAAAAAGATTGACGCTGCTCTTAGCGAAGACATCCTTAAATAACAACATAAAACAACGCCTATGGATCTGAACAAAGTCATGATCATCGGTCGCCTCACTCGCGACCCTGAACTTCGTACCACTCCCAATGGTTCGAGCGTCTGCCAACTAGGCTTGGCTACCAACTACGTTTACACTAACCAGCAAACTGGTCAGAAAGTTGAACAAGTTGAGTACCACTCAGTCGTGCTCTGGCGCAAATTAGCAGAGATTGCTAATCAGTATCTTAAAAAAGGTCGCCGCGTCTACATCGAAGGTCGCTTGCAAACCCAAAGCTGGGACGGTCAAGATGGCCAAAAGAAAAGCCGTACTGAAATTGTGGCCGACAACATGATTATGCTCGATGGTGGCCAAGGTGGCATGAGTGCTGGTGGAGCTAACGCTGCACCACAAAGCACTATGCCCAATCGAACTGATCTCTCCGCCAATCAACCCGCTCCAAGCGAAGAGCTTCCAACTATTCAACAGAATCAAGGCGAAGATATTAGCGTTGAAGACATTCCGTTCTAAACGCCCTTCTATTAATCACTACTTAATTACATGAGACCATCTAACAATCGCGATAACGCGCAGCAAGTCAAGAAAGTCTGCTACTTCTGTTCTAACAAGATCAGCACTGTGGACTACAAAGACACCCAAACCTTGCGCCGCTTCATGTCTCCCCACGCAAAAATTCTGTCTCACAACAGAACCGGAACATGTCCCAAGCACCAGCGCATGGTAACCCTATCTCTCAAGCGCGCCCGACACATGGCATTATTGCCTTTCGTTGGCGCCTAACCCTCCTCTGTCACCTAGCGCCCTGCTGGGTGACAGTTTTGTATATTAAAAGAAAAGCCACATGGATTTAAACGATATGAGACTTGGCACCATTATTCTATATAATGGCGAACCTTTCCAAGTCATCTGGTCAAACCGCATGCGTACTGCGCAAAGAAAACCAGTAATGCAAACCAAACTCCGCAACGTCATTAGCGGTAAGGTTATGGAGTACTCTTTTAAGTTTGGTGAGAAGATTGATGAAGCCGATGTCACTCGCGAAAAAGCTAGCTTCCTTTACGCCGACGAAGACGGCACTCACTTCATGAACAGCCAAACTTTTGAAACAGTTGATATGGCCAAGGATGCCACTTTGGAACAAGAAAAGTTTTTGAAAGAAGGGATGGAAGTTCAGATTCTTCGCTTTAATGACAAGCCTGTGTCTGTCGACTTACCCATTAAAGTTGAACTTAAAGTTACCGAAGCTCCACCAAACGTTGTTGGCAACAGCGGTGGCAGTATTACCAAGCCTGTAACTTTAGAAACTGGGCTAGTGGTCAATGCACCGATGTTCATCAAAGAAGGTGACCTCATTCGAGTTGATACTCGTGATGGCGCCTATGTAGAACGTGTAAGTTAAAGCTATATTAAAAGGGCCGCCTCTGTAGGCGGCTTTTTTTGTTACAAACAAAAGCAGACGGTTTGATGTTGTTAAGAAAACCATCGGAGCGAAGCGACTGGTTTTCGTACAATATCAAACCGGATGCGCTATAGGAAATATTAAATGGATAAAAAAGAGACGGAGTCCGGGTGGGCTCCGTCAGAGGTGCGACGATGTCGCGGGAACGTTGAGCCTACTCGAGCCGAGGCTCGTCGAAGGCGACTAGGAATCTGGGTCGACCTGTGATGGCGTCAGTCCAAATAACTCCGATGATCTGAAACCCGTCCCGAGAAGCCTGGAAGTAGACCGTCTTGTCGTCAGCGAGCTTGCCGACGATATCAGCCTGGAACCGCTCATCCAAGATTTGGATCGGTACGTCAACGGCGAGCTTGCTGTTGGTCTTGCTGTCAACAACTTGCCAGCCGGTACTTTTCAGCTCCTTTGTCAGTATCCGAAGCGAGCTTCCGATTGGATCGCGCTTCGCGCCCTGCGAGGACGGGAATACAACCTCGCCACTCTGGATCACTTGGACCCTTAAGTCGGTCGGGTCGAACTTGAAGTATGGTGCGGTTCGGATTGATCTGCCACTACCGCCGAACTTGCCAGTTGCGGAGAGAAGCTCGGCTGGCATTCCGATGTGAATCGGGACGTCGACTCGAATACTCTCGAGCAGATACCCGTTCCCATCAATGAGATCGAGGACGAAGGGGGTGCTCTCGCCGAGAGCGTTGACCTTGGCATCGCTGTTGGTCGTAACCGTGACGAGCACAGACCCGTCAATGTCCTGCCAGTCGCCCGCAAGATCGAGTCCCTGCGGTCCATTGACACTTGGCTCGATCTTGGTGACTCGGCTTGAGATCGACGAATCGCTCGGCTTGAGCAAGTACTGGCGAACCTGGCCAACGGCCAGATCACGGTACCGCTTGTCGCCAGGTCGAACGCCCTGCTGGGCGGAAACCGGCGTCGATGACGCCAAAACGAAAGTGAACATCGCGGTAACGATCATCGCAACCAACGACCGAAAGAAGATAGACATGGTCTCACCTCTGTTGACAAGTACTAGGCATTCAAACCATCGTTTGAAGGCCTGCTGACAGTGCTCAATAACTTAAGCAGTATCACAAAGCCTTCAAACCTTTAAATTTCCTCCGCAGAAATTATCCCTAACTATACCGTAAATATACCATTTTGTCAATGATAGAGACAAATATATAAATGAAGAAGCCTGACGTGATCCATATTGCTATGGACCTCGCCAGGCTCATCGCGCCACTGAGGCGCGGAAACTGTTATGGCATGTCGGCCGGAAATGCTCTGATCGCCGTGTATCTGACCCCACCGTCACCGGTGACCTTGCGGATGCCGATGCCGGGCTGGAACAAACGGATGGCGACAGTGTCATCCGAGTTGTCCAAGAAGAACACTCCCAAGCTCCCGTCGGCCGCGTAGGTCGCCGACATGAAGTTCCCGCCACCGATCTGGGGAAAGAGCGGAATACCCAGACTAGAGACCGATTCAGGTTCGAGGAGACCGGCGCCGATCCGGCCGAACTTCTGGAGCGAACACATAGTATCGCCCGGGAAGAGAGTCAAAACGAATAGCTCATCGCCGACAATGGACATCGAAAGAACCTGGCCGAATGTCGAACCATCGAACTCGCCCGTCTTCGAGAGTTTGCCGTCCTCACCGATGGCGTTTACGACAATCCGTCGATCTAACTGACCGTAAGACGCGATGTAGTCGTTGCTCGTAACGCTCACAGACGAAACCGGGATCTCGGTCGTCTTGTTCAGCCTCGTTGTTCGTAACCCCTGCGGAGTACGAACAGCGCGTACGACGTAACCGTTGTACCTCGGCAGAAGGAGCGTCTTGCCCCGCGCCGCGATCGATGTCGCGTTCGGCACCGCATAGCTCTCAATCGGCGGTCCGAAGCGGTTGAACTTGTAGACGTGCACCTCAGCCACGTTGCTGAGAGCAACGTAACTGTTCGGCGTTCGAACAACGTCGATGACCCAGCCGGTTCCATACGCCACGTCGGCGCTGTCGACTCTGTTGGCATCGATGTCGACGTCGATCGACTGGATCGTGCCGAAGCCCTCAAATGTCGACAACGACGTTCCGAAGACAACCTTGAAGGCAGGCTCGCCACTCGGCGTCTGGCCGAACGCGGTGATCCCCGTGGACAAGAAGACCGCGAGAATCAATCCACCCATGGCCATGAACGGCCAGTCCTGACTGAAAATGCTCTTCTTCATGGTTCTTCTCCTGTGTGAACCCGAAGTTGATACTTAGCTCTACCAAAGAGCTTGTGCGACCTGCTCGGTCAGGCCGACGATCACAGCGACCGCCAAGGCCAGACCAAGCCAGATCCAAGGGATCCATCGATGACGTTGGTCTTCCGTCATTTATTTGCCCCCTGATATCAGAGTTTACAAAAATCGCACCATTACAGCACGATCAGTGATTATACAATATTTACTTAAAATTGTCAATACTAGCTGGTTTTATTGAGGTAATCGCTCACTGCCATGGCTGCCTTTGCCCCTTCGCCGGCGGCAATAATAATCTGCTCTCCCCAAGCATCATTAATATCCCCCGCCGCAAATATCCCTGGGACACTCGTCTGTAAATTACTATCAACTTTAATTTCGCCTGCTGGATTCTTGTCTGTAATCATATCAAACGCAATACTTGGGACATAACCAATCTCGACAAAGATACCTGTCGCTGCAATCACAGAAGGCTCTTGTCCCATGGTTTGCACTTTTAACCCTGTCACCGAAGTATCACCAATCACCTCTAAAGCTTTTGTTTTATGATGAAACTGAACTTTGGGCGATGTTGATATTTTAGTTTTCAAAATATTATCACCCACTAAGTCGTCATTAACATTGACGACATGAACAGTATTAGCAACTTTTGATAGTGATAAAATGGCATCCATAGCTGAATTCCCTCCACCAACTACAATTACATCCTTGTTCTTGTAGAGAGGGGCGTCACAAGTAGCACAAGTCGACACACCTTTCCCAAAAAACTTGTCTTCACCGGGAATACCTAGATGCTTTGATTGTTTACCTGATGCAATAATCACCGAGCGCGCATAATACGACTTTCCAGTTTTGTCTTCCACTTCAAAGCTCACCACGTTCTTCTGCAAGTTCACCACTTCGACACCTTCAAGTAATTCCAAGTCTTCTTTGATCGAAGTTAAGTGTTCCCGAAACTTTAAAGTTAAATCGGCGCCAGTGATCATCGAAAAACCAGTGTAGTTTTCAACATCACTACTCCAAATCATTTGACCACCCACATCTTTAGTAATGATGAGGGTCTTCAATTTTTTTCTGGCTGTGTAAATCGCTGCGGTCATACCTGCAGGACCCGCACCGATAATAATACAATCGTACATTTTGTTTTGATTTCTAAGCGCTAACTTCTAACTATAGTGTAACACACTGGCTTGACTCTATTGAAACTTAAGAATATACTTTTTGATTACAGGAGGATCACATGCAAGAGCAACTCCCAGAACACATCCGAGTTCGATTCGAGCATCTTTTGGGCGACAAGATTGCCAGAAAAGTAACCAAGCCTTGGGGATGGGAATACTTGGGATGGTTCGCTGAACTTCAGCCGGCCGATTTCCTCGATCTCTACCAGGAACAGCAACCGAAGGAAGTCCTGTCTCTTGAATACAGATTCGAGCCGGGACCCACGGCAGATGTTGCCTTCGAACTCGAACCCGGGCTACTCGTCAGCACCAGCGATTACGATGTCAACCTCTGGAACGCTATCAAGTATCTCGAGGAATACCGGAAAAACGAAGATCCGCGAACCGACTGGATTGGTCCCAAGGTCACGAGACGAGTTGTCGACTGGACAACGAAAGACGTAGGCACGTGAGTGCCTACGTCTATTTTTATTCTATAAGAAAATCTGTGATCGTGGTTAGCAGCTCTGGATGTTCTTCCCACATATCTGTGCCATGACCACCTGTATCGTAAACAATAACCTGCTTATGTGATGTAGCAGCTTCACCAAGTTGTTCGGCCATATCGCCACAAGTTTGGCCATTGGAACGGCCATCGTCGCGACTACCGACTAGTAAAATACTTTGTTCCGGATCAAGTTTAGCCACAAAATCTATGGCGCGAACACCATAATAATCCAAGCCAGCAGACAACGCAAAGCCCTTTTTAATACTATGATCATCAGCCATTTGACCAAGTGACAAGTTGGCTCCGATACTCGCTCCGCCCACATAAATCTCAGTTTTAGGAAAACGCTCTGCAATAAAAACCAAGGCCGCATCTTTGTCTTTGAAGTACCCATAGTGTTGTTCTGGTGTAAACTTCTTGTAACTTCCCCCGCCACTATCACCATGGCCACGCAAATCAATCGCCAAGACATTCATCCCACGATGAAACAATCGATTGGCCAGTTGAATCCAGCTGTCTTTATTAGCAGGCATCATATGCAAAAGCAAAACCGTAGTTCGGCTTTGCGCATCCCATAACAGTCCTGAGATTAAAACATCGTCTTCAGTTGTAAACGTAATCTTTTCCATACTACTCTTTGTCTGCCAAATATTTTTCAACGTCCAATGCCGCCTTACAACCTTCACCGGCAGCAGTAACAGCCTGACGATAACGATGATCGTGAACATCACCAGCGACGAACACACCCTCGATGTTGGTCATAGTAAATTCTTTGGGAATGATGTAGCCCTTGTCGTTAGTTTCAACTCCAGCGTCTTTGAAAATCTTAGTTGCAGGCGTATGACCAATCGCTGCAAAGTATCCATTAGCTTTGATTTCAGTTTCTTCACCTGTGTCATTGTGTTTTACGCGAATACCTTCAACATTGTTCTCCCCTAAGACATCGGTCACAGTAACATTTGTCACAAAAGAAATTTTTGGGTTGTCCTGAGCACGCTTCAACATTATTTTAGACGCTTTAAATTCATCACGACGATGAACAACAGTCACGTGAGTGGCAAACTTAGTTAAAAAGTTAGCTTCTTCCATAGCGCTATCACCACCACCGATAACCACAACTTCTTTGTCTTTGAAGAAGAAACCATCGCAAGTCGCGCAAGCTGAAACACCCTTGCCACGCAAGCGTTGCTCATTGGGTAATTGTAACCAATTCGCTTCTGCACCTGTTGTGATTATTACCGTCTTCGTTAAAAATTCCGCACTCGCTATTTTGACTACAAAAGGGCGAACCGAAAAATCAACACTCACGACGTCTTCGTTAATAAGTTTAGTGCCAAAACGTTCAACTTGCTTGGTCATGTTAGCCATTAAGTCTGGGCCTTGAATGCCATCAGGAAACCCAGGGAAGTTTTCGACTTCGGTAGTAAGCATGAGCTGACCACCAGGGGTTAAGCCGGCAATAACCAAGGGCTGTAATTCAGCTCGAGCAGCGTACAAAGCGGCAGTTAAACCAGCTGGTCCGGATCCGATAATAATTGTATTATGAGTGTTTTCCATATATTAAAATCTTAATCTGTAAAATATAGTATACCATACCCGCCCAGACCCTTGACAAAACCCTCGTTTTGATGTATACTCCGATGTCATCCAACGATGACACTCTTAACGGAGGGACGAAAGGACCTCTATGATCGCAAGTATCATACTGGGAACCGCGGCAGGACTGGCCATGCTCAGCGCATTCGTTTGCACCAAACGAACGAAAGCGCTTATGAGCACAGCGCAACATACAGCCCATGTCCTCTTCCCAAAAGTGATCGTCGTCCTGCTGATCGTGGCTCACTTCTCTGAGCTCCTTCACGCAGTTACCCATCTCTCATGGGTACACGTCACGATCGCTCTGTTCCTACTCGTAGCTTGGAGAGCTACAGTATCAGAACCAGAAGCAGAGTTATACTAGCTAGATCGTAGAAGGGCCTGATACCCAGACTGATTCCACCCGGAATCAGTCTTCTCTTTTATATACCACGTTCCTTCAGTTCACCCAAAACCTGATAGACACCAGCCTTCCAATTTTCACTTCCAGGTACAACGTAGTAACCTATAAACTCTTCGACCTTCAAACCCTTGTATCGTCGTTCGAGCAAATTATCAAACGCTCTAACCCAATCAGCAAAACTTTCGTACTTGTGCATTTTGCTTCCCCCAATCCCACTACAATTATGCTGTACGTGATGTTTACAAAAATTTCCTTCGACAAACGAAATTGCCAACATCATCTCCATGTTGTTACTTGAAAGAAAAGCATCTAAGGCTTCCTCATCAGTGGCTAATACTGATTTCTTTTCAGCTAAGTAACTGCGCAGCTTGTCTTTACGTTCTTTGCTTTGGATTTCGGCGAGAGTTGGTTCGTGACGATTCTCCTTAATCAACACTGGCAACAAATCTGCGATAACATTTAAATCTTTATCATCTTGATCAAGCAAGGCAACCAGTCCACCAGAACGTTCTGCTTTTCTATCTTCGGCTTCAGCTGCAGAAAGTTGAGTTTGCCAAACCGTTACCATACCAGCTATAAAGGAAGTGGTCATTAATACACTCATGGCAATCCAGGCAGGGTGCATTCTTTTGACGCTTCTAAAAGTTCTCGCCGATTTTCCTCGCGAAGACTGCCCTACCGAGCCAAGAGGACCTACAACATGGACACTAATAACTGGAGGATGAGCTCCAGTTATTCGCGGTCGTTCAATTTTAGACTTATTCAGTGATATCACGTGTATTTTTTATATCTCTACTATACACTATATTAAATCTACTGATAACAAAACCGCTCGAAAGCGGTTTTGAATTGTGTAATCGCTTTATAACTGGCCGTCTTCCTCGGTTGCTGGAGCTATATCTGAGTCATCGGGTTTAACCTCATCTAAGACCTGCATTGAGGTTACAAAAAACTGATTTCTATCTACAAATCCTTCCACTTGCACACCTTGGCCGTTTAGATAATCACTTGGGTTACAAGTTTTAACTTCTGCGCCTTGAATGCACAAACTAGACGAGTCAAAGAACAACGAGATGGTTTCGGCTTTACCTGAGGAATCGTACTCAAGCGCCCAAACTTCACCAACTGCGGTTGAACTCTTAATCATATAACCTCTCTCGGTAGTGAGAGTATTACTATCTGCTCGGCGACTAGCTTGAATTGCATAGAGAACAAGAGCAACTACGGCTAACGCCACTACTATGACGATTGCTTTGGTATTTATTTTCATTTCAATACTTTTTAATTCTGCATAAATTATATCATGAATTAAGAAACGTAACAAAACTTGATAATTATGAAGGAGGCTAAGGGCTTAGAGGGCTTGAAAAATATAGTGAAATATAGTACAATGACTGAGTTCTTCAGCCTATTTAAAAGGGCTCCCAAAACACTTGTTCACTTTAATGGTTTTAAAAAGATTTCTGAAGTCTTTTTAAAACAATAGAGATAAGCAATTTGGGAAAGAGGAGCAGTAGCGAGAGGCGCACGATTAAACGAAGTTTAAATCGGGAGTCTCGAGCAAACTGCGACGAGGCGCTATCGTCTAATGGTTAGGACGCCAGGTTTTCATCCTGGTAATCGGGGTTCGATTCCCCGTAGCGCTACCAAAGAAAATGCATCAGCTTGTCTGGTGCTTTTTCTTTGGTAAATTAATAGAGAATCGAACTTTCTAAGCATTCGATTCCGACCTTCAATAATTTGTTTTGCAATTGCAAAACATAGAGGAAGTGCCGAAATCTCATTTCGGCCCCGTAGCGCTACCAACAAAAGATTCTCACGAAAATGGGAATTTTTTGTTGGTAAAAACATTAAAGAGTATACTGATATTATGCAAAGGTTTAAGACTTTCAAATACAAAACTTGGAAATATCAAAATACAACATTTCTTTTAATTAGCTTGGTTGTCTTTTTTTATTTTGCTGATTCAGAGTTTGTTCAAAACCTCATCAACCAATTAGGCTCGCTTGGTTATTTTGGTGCTTTCATCACAGGAATATTTTTTGTCTCTACTTTTACAGTTGCTCCGGCAGCCGTTGTCTTATTCCACTTAGCGGACCACTTAAATCCTTTCGAAGTTGCAATCCTCGCAGGACTTGGTGCAGTCGTTGGTGATTATCTAATTTTTCGTTTTTTCAAGGATAAAGTACTTACTGAACTCAGACCTTTGTTTGAGAATCTAACTGGCCCAAGAATTTCGAGACTACTTCATACTCCATACTTTGCATGGCTCTTGCCTGTGATAGGGGCAACTATCATTGCTTCGCCCTTACCCGATGAATTAGGTGTAGGTATTTTAGGAATCGCCAAAATGAAACCATGGAAATTTTTAATCCTGTCTTTTTTCCTAAACGCTATGGGTATATTCATTATTGTCACTCTCGCACAGTCTATATAATAATCACTTCGAAAGTAGTATAATTAAAAGTAGTAACTATTATTAAGAAACAAAAATATGGACACAACAACATTTTTAGCCCAACTATGGGGTCCTGCAATTCTCGCAGTAGGACTAGGGGTTTTCGTAAGTCGTAAAAATTACATCAAGATATATCGCGACCTTCAGAAAGAAACTCTAGCTATTCTTCTTTTTGGGATGGTTGGGATTATCGCTGGTCTTGCTCAAATACATTTTCATAACGTTTGGGGCTCATTGTCACAAATAATAATTAGCTTTCTTGGCTGGGCGTTGCTACTCAAAGGTCTGATGTTAGCTATAGCACCTGGAATAGTAGACAAAATCGGTGACTGGCAAGCCGATTCAAAGCTTATTCCAATCGCAGGTGTTTTGATGCTTATTGTTGGTGCTTATCTATCGTGGGTTGGTTACTTTATATAGCCCACCCCACCGTCAGACATGATATACTATAGAGGCCTTGGATGTTTAGAGTAGGGCGAAGCGATAAGTCTCTTATTCAGAGCGCTTCAACCATTTGATTCTAACATCAATTATAACCGGCCATGCCGGTTATTTTTTATCAAAACAAACATCAAATGATAGTTAATCACTCTCCCTGGCTTTACCAGCTAAACAGAACTCGGCCCATTGCCGTGCTAGATGGCGATCACCACACAGACGTGGCGATTATTGGCGGTGGCATTGCTGGCGTGTCTACAGCATTTTACACATTAAAAAACACCGACAAAAAAGTTACGCTAATTGAAGCGGATAAGATTGCGCATGGCGCAACTGGTCATAATGGCGGATTTCTAGCCAGTTACTTCGAGCGTAGCTTCTCCAGCCTCATTCAAGAATTTGGGATCAAAATGGCGGCTGATGGCCAACAGGCTATGGAATCCGCTTGGTCATTACTAGATGAAATCCGCGAAGAAGCACAACTGCAGACGCCGATGTGGCAATTCACGGGCTATGCCGCCTGCGCCACTATTGAAGAAGTCTTAGTGCACTTGAGAAATAATGCACTTAGAATAAAAGCTGGGCTTTCTACTTCTTTGTTAATGGTATCTGAAGAAGCCAAGCAGTTGAACGACATCCCCGAGATGTACAAAGAACTTTACACAGTGCTACCGAAAGCCGATATCTCAGCTTTACTGGAAACAGATGACGAAGACTATATTGCCATACTCCCTGAACGCAAAGGTTGCATGAACAGCGCCCTGTTCTGCGAAGAGTTGGTTGGATACTTGATAACAAAATACCCAGACAGGTTTACATTAGCCGAACACACGCCGGTGCGGCGTTTAGTTCTCAAAGATAATCACGCCGTATTAGATATTTCCAAAACCAAAAAAATAACGGCCAAAGAAGTAGTGTTATGCACTAATGGTTTTGAAAATATCAACATCGTCAACACTTCAGGAAAGTCAATTAACAATAAATTTCATCAACTGGTTCGTGGTATTGTCGGATATATGGCTGGCTACACTGAAGAACTTAATAAGCCGCCCGTAGAAATTAGCTATCTCCCCAAAAAATTCAAACACGGCAGTGATATCTATGAAGAAGATCCATATTTTTATCTTACGCGTAGACCGTACGAAACTGAAACGAAAGAAACTCATAACCTTATTTGTATTGGTGGGCCAGAAGCTTTAATGGATGATACAAATAACTATAATCAGGAGCACCCCTTCCCAAGTGAAGCCAAAGATGAGATCGATAGCTTCCTTCGATACACTTACAAGCACGGTAGAAAAGATAAAATAGAATACAAGTTCCTGTGGCATGGTTTAATGGGCTTCACCCCAAATGGAGTCAGGCTCATTGGCCCAGAACCTCTCAATCCTATTCTCTACTATAACCTGGGATGCAATGGTGTCGGACTACTACCTTCAATATATGGTGGCCAAAAAATCTCCTGGCACTTAGCCGGACAAAAAGTTACTCCATCTATTTTTGATCCCAAGGGTGACGGTCCGTTGGTAATCAAGAAGCACATTCGAAAGCGATTAAATATTAAAGACACCGAATAAACTTTCGCAGTATTCAAGGGAGTTTTATTAAAAAACCAATAATTCAAGCAGCTTTTGCATAAAATGGCTTAAATAAGGCTAGGGTTGACAAAATCGGCTAATTAATGTATAATCCCAGATTGTCAATTAATTAACTTTTGATATGTCACATTCTAGCTCAGGATCTAGCAGTGCCGCTTCTACCGGACAAGTTTTGGGTGCAACCGCCCCAGCAGTCCTTGGTGCAGCCGGTGCAGCTATCCTCCCTATTACTGGCAGCAACCCGTTGATCATGTTGTTTGTTATCCTTTCGATAACAATCGCGACTTTCGTTTTGATCAGCTTCGTGGTTAGCCGAGTAATTCGCAAATTTTTCTAATTTTAAAAGTCGCTACTTCATAGTGTTTTGTGATAGCGATTTTTATATTTATCAAGACTTAAAACTATGTACTTAGACTTGTACGCAGAAGTCATGACAGTTCTCATAGTGTTCTTTGGCTCCATCAATATCATTCGTATTGGTGCTTTTATGATTGGCTCAGACATTTACGCAGTTATTGACGCCAAGAAAAAGAAACATTTTGCAAAGTCTCACAAGGCTTTACCTTTTATTTCGGTTATTGTTCCAGCTCACAACGAAGAAGGTACTATTGAAAATTGTGTTAAATCTGTAATTACTAACAAATATCCAAGAAACAAATTTGAGGTTATTGTAATCAATGATGGTTCTACCGATCGTACTGTTGAGATACTCAATAATTTCTGTAAGGCTAATCCAGATTCTGGTATTAAAGTTGTGAGCCAACCAAACGCGGGCAAAGCTCATGCTTTAAACAACGCGATTGCCAATTACTCTAGTGGTGAAATCATTATGTGTCTTGATGCTGACTCATCTCTAGACAAGCAGGCCCTTCGAGAAACTGCTTTCTATTTTAACGACAAGCGTGTCATGGCTGTGGCTGCCAACGTTAAAATTCGCCCACAAAATACTCTACTTAATTTCATGCAGCAATACGAATACTTAATCGGGTACCAGCTTAAAAAAGCCTTAACTGTGTATAACATTGAATACATCGTTGGTGGGATCGGCTCAGCATTTCGTCGTAGTGCCATAGAATCAGTTAATTACTACGACACCGACACCATCACTGAAGATATCGACTTAACCATGAAGCTTTTGCAAAACGGTGGTAAAAACTAGCGCGTGATTTATGGCGCTTCCGTAATTGCTTACACCGAAAGTGTGATGGACTTTAAAGGTTTAATTACCCAACGCTATCGCTGGAAGTTTGGTCGCATGCAAACTTTCTTCAAAAACCGCAACCTCTTCTTTAACACTGGCAAAGAACATAGCCGTGCCTTAACATGGCTCTACTTACCATTTGTTCTGTACGCTGATATCGCCTTCATCTTTGAACCCTTGCTCGTCACTTATCTGTTCTATTTAGTCGCCCGCTATGGTGACGTTGTGACCCTAGCTTCCTCTATTCTAGTCGTTTGTAGTTACATCATGATGAATGTCTTGATGGAAACCACAATCCCTTGGAAAACCCGCATCAAGATGGCGCTGCTTTCACCAAGTATGTATGTGTTTTTCTACGTGTTAAACATTGTTGAATATATTGTTGTTATCAAAGGACTATTTAATGTTCACAAAGTTAAAGAGAGCATTAAACCAGGGAAATGTGGTTGGGAACACGTCGCCCGAGCTCAAATCACAAGTTAATATTATCTCATTGTAAAACACCGGCCATATGGCCGGTGTTTTTGTTTAGTATCCTGGAAAATAATCAGTATGAATCGCTGAGTGTGGTATACCCATCTCTCGAAGCAGTTTTTTGTAACTCTCAACCATAACGTTTGGGCCAGACAAATAGTACAAGCGATTTTTGTAATCAAGTACTTCGGCCTCTATTAACTCTTTGGTTAAGTACCCTGTTGGCCCACGCCATTCAGGAGGAACAACCTTGGCCCCAGACAATAAATAGATGGTTTTGATACCAACGCTTCGACCTTCATCTAAAATTTCTTTGTAAGCAAAGTCTTTAGGATCGGGACTAGCGTAAAAGAGAACCATGTCTGTGGTGACATGACGATCTACCCGATCTTTAATCATACTTCGAAACGGTGTAATCCCAATACCACCAGCCACACCAACAATCTTCTTCTCACTATCGGGTAAAGTAAAATCTCCAGTGAGCTGTCCACCAAGTAGTTCGTCCCCTGGCTTCATGGCTCGAAGTGCTTGCTTGAACGTGCTGGGGTTCTCTGGAATCTTCACACCTAAATGAATTTTAGACTCAGTTGGGCTTGAGGCAATTGTAAAATAACGACGATTTCCTCGAGTATCTGGCTTTGAGTGACCAAGCGTCCAATCCCAATATTGACCGGCTCTAAAAGAAATTGTTTGATTGGGAACGAAAACAAAATCATACAGGCTTGGTGACATTTGTCGCATTTCTTTGAGTTTTAGAATCACACGTCTTTTTGAACTGACCATGTACGAGTAAATGTTACCAATGAGCAACGCTAACTCTGGAGAACTGTGTAAAATTCCTAAATGAACAGTGGTCCCATAAAGCATCCCAACGAAAGCACCATAAACGAAACGTAAGATCCGAGTGGGAGGTAAGGTAAAAGGCTCTGTTAACATTATGGCTCCGAAGAAAACCAAAGGTCCAGACAAAATAGCAGTCTTGAGTACATCAACCATAGGTAACTTGGAGAAATAACTATCAACCATCAAGGCGATAACTGTGGCTATGACAAAAGATAAAAAGACATCAAATCGCCGAACTTTTCGTGCAATTAGTAAACCCAAAATGACTACTGGAATAAACAAGACTTTACTGCCGATCCACCACGATGCCGACCCAATACCACCAAGAGCTATCAAAAATACACCTAACGCCGCTGGGTTAAACACGTGTTTGCCATAAAAATTCAAAACGTACTTACTGGCCATGGCAATAATGCCAACCAACACAACCACCACCCCATCAAAAACTGTAACAACTGGGGGCATAATCAAAAACAAAATGAATGCTGTAATGTATGATGACTCAATATTTGCTGGGATTTTGAACAATCTCGAAAAAAGTTCATTTGTCCCCCAGCATGACACTACCAACAAAACCAAAGAAATAATTAAACCCACTGGGGACATAGATAACACACCAGCGAAAGCAAAGCCAATGCCAAGCAGAGCTAAAATAGTCAGGCCATATAGTAACAGCCGATACATTGTGATAGCGTTGAGGGATTTATCGAGATATTTCATATTAGGCAAGGAATAATTCAGCGGGAAACTCAGTCGACTTCTTTATAGAGAAGTCTGAATATAGTATAAGGTAGTCGAATTTAAAATGCGATGTTAAAGTTTCTGGTGTTGTAAGAAATAATGCAGTCGCAATCCCATCTGCAACTAACGTTGTTTCGGCAATGGCCCAAGTCGCCAGAATATCTTGAGGTGATTTTAGCGTGTAAGGGTTAATAATATGATGAAACCCCTCCCACTTTCTCCGATTACCGGCTGAGGCACAGAGACTTTGGTTTTTTAAGTCAGCGATACCAATCGCCTGAGCTACATCATTTGGATTTTCCAAACCAACCTTCAAAACATCTTGTCCACGATAACGAATATCACTTCCGGCATCAACTGTATACGATTTAATTCCGTGATTTTCGATAATATCACTAACGATATCTACAAGATAGCCTTTTCCTGCGGCACCAAAATCTAAAAGAGCTGGTTGTTTCAAAATTAGGGTACAGCTCGATGGTTCGTAAGCTATAACTTCATCCCAAGCTAGGGGCGCAACTAACTTTTGGGACTTGAGAGAATAATTGGCATCATAACCAGCTTGCTCAAGCGTGCGACCAATGAGCGGTGTAAGCTTCCCTTCGGTTAATAGATATAACTTTTCATAAAGCTCTAAAAGTAAAGTGGCGTCTTCAGGTAAAACATAACTTCCTGCTTGCCGTGACATCTGAGTAACAAGAGAGTCACTGCGAAAACGAGAATAAGCTAGATCAAACTCAACAATGCGGGAATGAATTTTTTGGAAAAGCTCTGCTCGATTAAGACTATCAGGAACATCAAAGATATCAATCACCCATTGCGTACCAATGGCTTCAAACTTCTCTTGCCATTTAACTAAATTAGGCATCAAGACTTTGCCTGAACTTTAATCTGTTCCACCGCCGCATTAAATCCAATTATAGTTAACGACGAACCAGCAACTTTACCAAGAGATAGCGTGTTAATATCTTTCCCAATTACAAATTGCTTATATTTTGCTGCAAATTCTTTCTGAAATTCCTTTGATGTTGGATTTGAAGCTTTCGGAGTAAAGGTTGATGCTGTTACCACATCATTCGCTATGGTCAAACTGAGTACTAATTGTTCTCGACCACCTGGAGAGCTATAACTTCCCGTAGCAGTATACAGACCATCTTTATATGTAGAAGTAGGTTTAACTGGGGTTACCTCAACTGGTTTTTCCTTAACAGGTTGAGGACTTTGAGTTATTTGAGTTGCTGGTGCGGACTGATTATTCTCGGCAACAGGAGCTGGTGATTCTTCCACAGCCTGGGGTGTTTGAACTATTGGAAGGTCTTGTTTATCATCAAAAACCTCGGCTTTTTCGTCAATTTTTCGACTATATACAACCACACCAAAAAATAACAAGATAATAAACGCTCCTGTCGCGGTTTGCAATACTGGTCTATTTCGATTTATCGATATTTTTGCTTTTTTCATAAAATATGATGATTCGTCACTACTATTCTAACATTTTTAAAGTAATTCGCCCATAAATAAGGTTAACTGGGCTATGATATAATAGAGCTGTTAAACCTAAATTTATACTATGCTTCCAACTGGACATATTGTCGCAGGATTCTTAGTCGCCCAAGGCTTACTTATAGTCACTGAACCTTCTTTAACCACAACCCAAACTCAAGCCTTGCTTTGGGCAGGAGCATTTTTTGGATTTGTTCCAGATCTCGATATGTTCTACGCGTTTTTTAAATCAAAAAGCTTTACTGTACCAGGAACAAAAATAAATCACCGCTATTACTTGCCACACCGGCCAATGGTTTGGCTAGCGCTAGGAATTCTTGTCTCGATATTTGCCCCAAATCAGTTTTGGCAGCTATTTGGAATAGTCATTTGGCTCGGGAGTTGGAGCCATTTCCTTTTAGACTCTCTGCAAGTTGGTGTAATGTGGTTATGGCCACTTAATTCAAAATTTTACGCGCTCAAAGACCCGGGAGTTAAAGAAAATAACGACACCAAGGGATTCTTTAACTTTTGGATTCGCCATCTTACCTATTTTTATCCCAAAAAGTTCACCAGCACTTTCGTTTTAGAACTAGTAATCCTAATTGGCACATTTATCGTTCTGATTAGTTAAACCACTTTACTTTCAGAATCAATACCCTATACTTAAAGTAGAAATACAATCTTACTCACGAAAGGGGGTGAAAGTATTGAAAGCATTACACATGGTCGCCGTCATCTTGTTAATTGTCGGTGGTCTTAACTGGGGTTTAGTCGGTTTATTTGATTTTAACTTAGTCGACGCGGTTTTAGGCTCCTGGGCATGGCTAGAAAGACTAGTCTACATTTTAGTTGGTCTCTCCGCAGTTTATGAACTCGTAACCCACAGAGGTAACTGTAAAATGTGTGCAAAGTAGTCGTTGAAACCAAAATTTTGATACTCAACACCCTGCAAAAAGCAGGGTGTTTTGCTTTATTTTTCTGGCCCAAAATGCTACAATAGCGGAGATATGAAGCCAAAACAGGTCACTTTATTAGCCATAGAAACAAGCTGCGACGAAACTGCCGCAGCTATTTTGCGTGGCAAACTTGGTACTAAAAATCCCGAATTTAAAATACTCTCCTCAGTTGTAAACTCACAGATCAAAATTCATAAAAAAACTGGGGGTGTAATTCCAGAAGTCGCAGCGCGAGCTCATGTGAAAAACATTGTTCCTGTGATTACCGAAACTTTGTCTAAAGCCAAAATGAATTTAGACGATATTGATTACCTCGCTGTGACCAGTGGCCCCGGTTTAATTGTCTCCCTAGTCATTGGTGTGGAGTTTACCAAAGCGCTATCACTCGCAACTGGCAAACTAATTATTCCGACTAATCATATGGCTGGTCATTTGTATTCAGCCTTTGCTGAAAAGCCTGCTAAGACTAAATTTCCCGTGACATCTTTAATTGTTAGTGGTGGCCATACAATGTTAATGACACTCAAAGACTACAAACACTCCAAAGTTGTTGGTAGTACCCTTGATGATGCCGCTGGTGAAGCGTTTGATAAAGTGGCACGACTATTAGGACTTCCCTACCCAGGTGGACCGGAAATTAGCAAGCTTGCGGAAAAAGGTAAACCAGATTTTGTGTTTCCAAGACCTATGCTCAATCAAAAAAATCTAGATTTTTCTTTTTCTGGTTTAAAAACTTCGGTACGTAATTTTCTTAACGATAACCCAAAAGCCAAAAAGGCCGATGTCGCCCGTGCGTTTGAAGACGCGGTGGTTAATACACTCGTAACCAAAACAATTCGCGCTACCAAGAAACATAAAACCAAGACTGTCAGCTTGGCTGGTGGTGTTGCTGCTAACAAAAAACTCCGTCAGGTATTAGCTGACGAAGCCGAGGCGCACAAGATCGCGTTCACCGTGCCGAGCTTTGATCTCTGTACCGACAACGCGCAGATGATCGCGATAGCGGCCTACATGCGTCTACTGCAAGGTTTCAAACCGGTGCATTACGACAAGGTTCAGGCCGACCCGAGCTGGGAGTTGGAGTAGCCAAAACTACTTCATCTGCCACATGTACTTCCAGCCAGCCTCCGCCACGAGCTGTGCACATCCTACCGGCTCTTCCGGGTGCACAAGCATCAACGCGTAGTCCCACTTCGGTGAGAACTGATAGCTGACTACATAGAACAGTCCCGAATAGGTGTCGGGGTTGTCGAGAGGGAGCCAGACGACAGCACCCTCAGGCGGAAGCGCTGGCAGATCGATGTCGATCTGAGGAGTGTCAAGTTTCTCCTCCGGATGAGCACGAGCGTACTGGCGGTCCAGCTCCGCTATCTCAGCGGCACATGCCCCTTTGTAGGTAAGCTTGCATCGAATTCTCATCACACCTCCTTTTCACGAACCGACGATTGGTGTGGCTACTTGAACCATTCATGCAGAGCGCTGAGAATGAGCGCTCCAATGAAAGCTATGACCCAAAACCATGGAGATGATGTTCCCCACTCAAGATCGTGCCACTCCGCATCCGACATCCATTGCTGAGTGGACCAGTCCCAGACCATCCACTCCTTCCTTTCGTCATCCCACCGCGGACGCTTGAACTGCATGGTATCCCCCTTTGCACGACGAGCATGCACTTTCCCCAAAAAATCCGAATGCCTAACTATACCTAATTTATCGCATTTTGTCAATCATTGCATTTCCCTTTGAGATTGTTATAATACAAGCACATAAAGCCTTAACTCTGGCTGTCACCAGAGTGCCTGCCTGCCGGTAGGCAGGGTTCGAGAAGAAATCGCACTACGAAAGCGAAAGTAGAACTCGACGGACGCTGGCCGTTACTCAGTACAGATCAAGCACCACGAGCGTTGGTACCTCCCCTATTCTATAGAGGACCTCGTACAAGGTGTTTTTGTTTTTTAATTTCTCAAATATGATCGAACTCGAAAAATCTTACGATGCCTCACAAGTTGAAGACCGCATCTACAAACAGTGGATGGACTCTGGATACTTTAATCCGGATAATTTAAACGGTGAGCCTTATACTATAATAATGCCACCGCCAAACGTAACAGGTACGCTTCATATTGGACACGGCCTCTTTCTAACTATTCAAGACATCCTGATCCGCTACAAGCGCATGAATGGTTTCAAAACGCTGTGGTTACCAGGTACTGATCACGCTGCCATCGCTACACAATCGAAAGTTGAAAAACTTCTCGACAAAGAAGAAGGCAAACGTAAACACGATCTTGGCCGTGATGAATTTCTGACACGCGTTGATAAGTTCGCGCAGGAGAGCCATGACACCATTGTCGGGCAAGTCAAAGCTATGGGATCTTCGGTTGACTGGAGTCGGGAAAGCTACACCCTCGACGAAACTCGCAGCAAAGCTGTTCGCGCTGCATTCAAAATCATGTACGACGATGGTTTAATTTACCGTGGCTATCGTGTTATTAACTGGGATCCAAAAGGCCAGACAACTATTTCCGATGATGAAATTGTCCACGAAGAACGTAAAGCCACGATGTACACGTTCAAGTACAGCAAAGACTTCCCTATCAGTATCTCCAC
>JADZEH010000018.1 GCA_020850635.1 Candidatus Doudnabacteria bacterium
CAAGAAATACATTGAGGAACAAGGAACCCATGAAGAACAGGAAGACAGTACTTTCTTGATCCTGAGTTAACTTTAAGTTAACACGGTCTCTCAAAACCTCTGGACTTCAGTCCAGAGTGGTTTAGAATCTCTGTTTTTCCCAAAGCGTATGGAATCTCCCACCCAGGGCATAGAGCTCACTGAAGCTTCCAGATTCGACAATTTTTCCGTGTTCAACCACAAGGATTTTGTCCATCTCTTTTATCGTGGTTAAGCGGTGGGCGATAACTACGGCAGTAACTTGCTCAAAAAACTTATGAAGAGAGTCTTGGATTTTTTCTTCAGATTCAAGATCAAGATGCGACGTGGCTTCGTCAAGCAGGAGTATATCAGGTTGTTTGAAAATAGCTCGTGCAATACCGAGACGTTGTTTTTCACCACCAGAGAGTTTAATGCCTTTTTCACCAATTAAAGTATCCATACCTTCAGGAAGCTTTTTTAGGAATTCGTTGACATGGGCTACCGTCATTGCTTTTTTCAGGAGATTTTTGTCTGATTTTTGTTTCTGATTTACAAAGAGAATATTATCTTTAAGTGAAAAGTTAAAGACCTCAGTTTCTTGAAAGACAACTGATACATAGTTGAAGTAGTCGCGTTTACTAATGTCTTTTAATGAGACACCGTCAATTGAAATATCACCTTTATAGCTTTCATATTCTTTAAGTAGAAGTTTGAATAAAGTTGATTTCCCAGCACCAGAAAGTCCGATAATCCCAATTTTTTCCCCTCTGTGAATATCAAAGGTTAGTCCGCTAAGAACAGTGTTATTTCCATATGAGAATGAGACGTTATTAAGACTAATTTTTTGCCATGCTTTGGGAAACTTCTGTTTACCAGCTTCGTTATCAATCATAACTGGTTCTTTGAGGATGTCTTGCATTCGAGAGACGCTTTGCCGAGCAATTACGATATCCTGGGAAATATCAGAAAGCTCTCGAACTGACTCCCAGACACGATCAAAATACCCAATAAATAGGGCTAAAAAGCCAACTTCGTAACGGCCTTGGATGATCGCTATCACAGCTATTACAATTCCGACAAATCTAAAGGCATGACCCCAACCATGTAGAAAACTTCCCCTGATTTGGAATCGAAAGATTCGCTCTTTGATTGTGGACATTAAACTTGCGACGTCTTTCTTTGTAATTCCCAAGAGCGCGTCACCGATAAACATTACTTTAACTGTTCGGATGTTGTTGAGCAATTCAAAAAGTAGGCCGTGGACTCTTTCTTCTTTGATTAGGGCTTCGCGAGCCAAGACTACTGCCGGCTTAACCATAAAATATGAAATTGTAAAATAGGAAATAATGAAAAGAGCAATCAAGATTGTTACTGGTATATTGAACTGAGAAACAATAAATATTGTTCCGATAAAGTTTATGCCGATTTCAATGAGGTTGTTGTACCAGATGCGAATGACTTTATCGAGGCCATTGCCAGCGCTTTGAATGCGTTTGAGCTTATTGCCAGAGTTTTCTTTTTCGTGCCATGAAATATCAAGGAGGGTCATGTGATTGACCGTATTCATTTGAGCATCAAGCGAGACTTGCTCAGCTACTCGGTAACCATGGTATTTTGAAAAGAAAAGGAATGTTGGACGCAGTATGGAAGCGGCTAACCATAGTCCCATCGTTATTACCAATGGTTGAAGTGTCTGGTTGGTGGTATAGTTTGTTAGGAAATTTATTGTGGTCGCTAGGGCGTAAATCGGGTAGAGGTTTAGAAGATCAGCGACAATTCTAAAAAATGACGCAACAATAAATCGCCATTTATAATGGCGTATGAGTTTTAGTGTATCTTTGACAAAACTTAAGGTTGAGTAATTGTGAACGTAAGAACTTGTGTCGGGCGGTAGCATATATGTAAGTGTATCATATTTATATGCTATAATAAGAACAAAGTGGATAGCATGCTCACACCTCTTACGAAACGAAAAATAAAACACGGAACAAAATTTGTTACCCAGCTTGTAGAAGCTACCGGGATTCCTTTGGGTTATGCTACTTCAGTAGCCTGGTTCGCTGAACGAATGGTTTTAGCCGGTTTATGTTTAGCAGTGTTATCTTTTGCTGCTGGAGCCATCTTTGTTTTGAAGCTCTCTGAGCCAATCGCGGACAGTAATATTTATACACAAGCCGAAAGACGAGCAGTTTTAGCTCAAGATGGGGTTAAAGTCTTTTCCCAACAGGTAATTGATGTCGCTTCTCCTGTGTTCGGTTTGTTTGTTAAACAACATCGTGAAGAGCGTGATATTGAGGCAGAACGCCTCGTGATTCGCAAGCAACGTCTTAAGGCTTACTTAGAAAACAAGCGTTCTCCATTTGCGGAAGAAGACGCGGCAATAGAAGCCTTTGCCTCATCAAAGAATATGAAAATGATGGTTGCGATTTCATTTGTCGAGAGCACGTTTGGCCAAAACTGTTACTACTATAACTGTAGTGGTATTGGTGGAACTCCTCCAAGCTTACGCAAGTACAACGGATACGCAGAATGGATTAAAGATTTTGATAGTCTTCTCGAACGACGCTACAAAGACGTTCCTCCAGAAAAGTTTATTGGTCTCTACGTTCAACCAGGAAGTCCAAACTGGATTTACGGGGTAAACCAAGTTATCGACGAATTTGAAGAATTAGATATAGAAGCTACATCGTATACAGGAGAAACAAAACCGCTAAACTAGCGGTTTTGTTTTATGTTCTAAACCGAGAGGAACACTCTGGACTTCAGTCCAAGGCTTCAGCATAATGGAACTATGACAGGATATCGACGCACTAGCCACACAGTCTATGACAACAAGTTCCATATCGTCTGGATC
>JADZEH010000019.1 GCA_020850635.1 Candidatus Doudnabacteria bacterium
CAAGAAATACATTGAGGAACAAGGAACCCATGAAGAACAGGAAGACAGTACTTTCTTGATCCTGAGTTAACTTTAAGTTAACACGGTCTCTCAAAACCTCTGGACTTCAGTCCAGAGTGGTTTAGAAGTTCATTTCACGCAAGCGTTTAACGCGATCGGCAATTGGCGGGTGAGTGTTAAAGAAACTAGCGAACCAGCCGGCGCTATCACCTTTGTGATCTTTCAAAGGATTGGCGATGTACAAGTGAGCCGTGGCTTTATTGGCTACTTCTAGCGGTTCATGATCAGCGGAGATTTTTTCTAACGCTCGTGCTAAGCCTTCTGGGTAGCGGGTGAGTAATACACCAGAACTATCAGCTAAATATTCGCGCTGACGACTCACCGCTAGTTTAATCAGCGTTGCAATGATAGGTGAAAGGATGGCTAAGACAATACCGGCGACCATCAATATCAAACCAAGGTTCCCATTGTCGCGATTATCACGTTTACCACTAAACAAGGAAAAGCGAAGTAACCAATCAGCAAGTAAAGTAATAGTGCCAACTAAGACCACAACCAAGGTCATCATGCGTATGTCGTAGTTGCCAATGTGAGAAAGCTCATGAGCTAAAACTCCTTGGAGTTCAGTTGGTTCCAGTCTTTGCAAAATTCCAGTAGTCACGCAAATCACAGCGTGCTTAGGATCGCGCCCTGTAGCAAACGCATTCATGGCCGAGTCTTCTATTATGTAGACGCGCGGCATGGGTAAGCCGGCGGTGATCGTAAGGTTTTCAACAAGACGAAACAGTTCTGGCGCACTCTTCCTATCTATTTCTTTAGCCTGAGAAAGTGCTAGTGTAATCGAATCAGAAAAGAAATATGAAATAAACGCGGACACTGTGCTGAACAATACCGCAATTACCAAGATTCCAGGGTTATTATAGAGATACGAAAAGGCATAGCCGAGACCGATGACTATAATGAGGAATACAAAAATCAGAAAAACTGAGTTTCGTTTGTTTTTGGCGATGTGATCGTAAGTGATCATATCTATTTATTATTGATGATTAAAACTGGACTTTGGGTGTTTGTGCTTCAGGACCGTTATCGTCGATGTCGAAGAACTGACGAACAGTAAAGCCCATCATACTAGCAAACAAGTTAGTTGGGAAAACTTGAAGCTTGGTGTTGAAGTCACGAACTGTGCCGTTGTAGAAACGACGTGAGGCTTGAATTTTATCTTCAGTATCACGAAGATCACCTTGCATTGCTAAGAAGTTCTGGTTGGATTTTAAATCTGGATAGGCTTCAGCAACAGCAAACAATTTGCCGAGTGCGCCGGTAAGCATGTTTTCATCTTTGGCTTTTTCGGCGAAGTCGGTGGCGCCCATAGCAGCGGCACGGGCCTGAGTAACCCCTTCGAGTACGGATGATTCCTGACGAGCGTAACCTTTTACGGTTTCGATAAGGTTAGGAATTAAATCGTAACGTCGCTTGAGCTGAACTTCAATGTCGCTCCAAGCTTCATCAACGCGGTTGCGTGAACGAATTAAGGAGTTGTAGAGAACGATTGCTAGTACCACCAGTACTGCAATGATTATCAAAGCTATCATCATATGGATTTATATAATTAATGATTACTTATTATTATAGCTCAAATCGGTGAAGCTTTCAAAAGCCCTAGATAATTGTGGATAAGAGGTTTGACAGTGTACGTAAATATCTGTAATATAGTAGCAAAGTTAAAAAAGTTTATGAATCACGTTTCTCGCTACCACATTTCCTTTAATGCAATTACCGCAAAGACTCTAGTCTTCGCAGGTTGGATTAAGCTTGGGGAGATGGGTAGTTAGGACGCACTGAAACATTTTGTTTAAAAGCGCGCTCGCTACTCAACTGGGTAGCGAGTTTTCTTTTGCCCAAAAGTTTGATGAAACTTTTAGCAATACATCATTTTCCATGGAGGAACGGATGAAAGTCTTTGAACTACACGACACTCTCGACGAAGGCGTTTTGAAGAAGTTCACAAAGTGGGATCATCACGATCTCGCGCTTCTCAGCAGTGCAGATGTGACCCTGATCAACCTTTGCTATCGTTTGGTTTTCAGGCAAGTATGCGTTTTTTTGCATTATGGACACAAGCCGAGCAAGCTCGCAGTGGACTATGCAAAAATCTTTGCTTCTGAGGGGTTGATTGAACTTCGAATCAGGATCAACTCAGGGGACGTCTTCCGTGGCGATAAAAGGGTGGCTGGTCACAAAAAGATCATGGACACACTCGACGAATACCTACAGTCCATTGATCGGACAGGTCATCACGATCCGTCGTCGAAAGTGCCCGAGACCACCAAGTTAAAGACAAAACGTTATGAACATTGTTTCGTAAGGTAGTCTTCAGGGGAGGTTCAGTTGAACTTCCCCGCTTTTTTATATTTTGAATAGATTTGTGCTATAATATAGACAAAGTTTTTCGTAAGAAACAAAATTAAAGTTAATTAAATCAAATGAGCTTTTTACAATCTCGCAAAGTGATTTGGCTATTTGTCATAGTGGCCGTTATCGCCGTTGGACTATATTTATTTACTGTGTGGCGCGGCCAGAAATTAGCTGATCAGGAATACCAGCCTCAGCTTACTCGGACTGTGGTGGCGCAGAGTGAACTTCCTCCTCGTTTTCCAACTGGAATTCCTTTGGAAAAAGACGCGAAGATTTTACAGAATACTTACACGACAAGTGACGTTGGTGGGTTCCAATCAGTTCGAGTTTTCATTACCCAAAAGAGTTTGGTAGAAAACCTTCAACTGTATAAGCAGTATTTTGCTAATAATGGATGGACGGTTGAATCTTCAGTTGATCAAGATAATTTGAAGTCGATGTCAGTGCGCAAAGATGATCTTCTGGTTCAAGTTGTGCTTAACGAAGTTCCGGAACGTAAAACAGTTGAGATTACGGTTCAGCAGTTGGCCCCAGCACCTCCACAATAACCTTATTTACGAAGCCCGGCCTAGACTCAGGTCGGGTTTTCTTTTTTGCCCATAATTGTTATACTTTGTCTATATTTATGCTTTCCAAAGAAGAAATTATCAAAATATCGCACCTGGCTCGAATTGAGTTAAGTGATGCCGAAGTCGAAAAGTTCCAAAAGGACATCTCGGCAGTTTTGGATTACGTTGAAGAGCTTAAGCAAGTTGGTACTGATGGTTTAGATATTGTTTCTTCCGTGACTGGTTTAGAAAATGTCTCACGTGCTGATGTTGCTGTCGAAGGTGGAAACAAAGACGAAATTATGCATAATGCTCCAGAAACGAAAGACGGCTATTACAAAGTAAAAGCGATATTATAGTAGATTGATCGGGATTGTATGAACTACGAATTTTTAGAACTTACTGAGTTACGAAAATTATTAGATGAAAAAAAGGTTTCGTCAGTTGAATTGACGAAATATTTTTTGAATCGCATCAAAGAACTTGATCCCAAACTCAATAGCTTTATTACTTTAGCTGAAGAAGAAGCTTTACAAGCAGCACGCGAAGCCGATGAATATATTGCTAGTGAAGGTGAGAATTTTCCGTTAACTGGTATTCCCTACGCTTCAAAAGATTTGTTTGTGACAAAAGGGATTCGCTCCACTGCTGCTTCCAAAATTTTAGATAACTACATCCCGCCATATGACGCCACTGCGATTGCGAAAATTAAAGCGCAGAAAGCGGTGTTGATTGGGAAAACTAACTTAGATCAATTTGCGCATGGTTCGAGTGGTGAGACTTCTGCTTACGGTGCGACCAAGAACCCTTGGGATACCGAACGTATGCCGGGTGGTTCTTCAAGCGGTTCCGCATCAGCAGTTAGTGCTGGTTTAGTGCCGTGGGCCACAGCGACCGAAACTGGTGGCAGTATTCGCCAGCCAGCATCGTTGACTGGTGTTTCAGGATGGAAACCAACATACGGACGCGTCTCTCGTTACGGCGTTATGGCTATGGGTTCTTCTTTAGACAGTATTGGTGCGATGGCTTATTCAGTTCGCGACTTAGCCATGATCGCCGAAGTTATGTCCGGCCAAGACTTAAAGGACAGTACCACTGGTCCAGTAGAAGTTCCAGCATACTCTAAACTTATCAACGCCGATTTAAAAGGTATTAAAGTTGGTATTCCAAAGCAGTATTTTATAGATGATATGGAGTCAGGTGTGAAGTCTGCTGTTATGGACGCTATCAAAGAACTCGAAAAACAAGGTGCGACTTTAGTTGATGTCGATTTACCAAATACAAAGTATGGTTCGTTGGTTTACGCGATCGTTTGTCCAAGTGAAGTTAGTTCTAACTTAGCGCGTTATGATGGTATTCGTTATGGTCACGTTACCGGTGATGCCAAAGATTTACTTGAGGTTTATCAAAAGTCTCGTGCCGAAGGTTTTGGTGATGAAGCCAAGCGTCGCATTATGACTGGAACTTATGTTTTAAGCGCTGGTTATTACGATGCGTATTACAAAAAAGCACAACGAGTTCGTCGTTTGATTATAAATGAGTTTGAAGAAGTGTTTAAGCAAGTTGATGTTTTGGTTTGTCCGTCTACGCCAAATGTTGCAGCTAAGTTAGGCCATGCCGCACAAGATCCGTTGTTTGGCTATATCGCTGATCAGTTAAACATTCCTGGTTCTTTAGCCGGTCTTCCAGCGTTATCTGTTCCTTGCGGCTTTAGCGAAGATCTTCCGGTTGGTTTGCAGATTATCGGCCCACAATGGGGTGAGCAAAAGATTTTCAACGTGGGCGCAGGATATCAAGAAGTTACCGAGTGGCATAAGCAACACCCTTCTATTAAGTAGGCCTATCTATATATGATGGAGTTTATAAATAAATTAAGTTATTTCTTTGGTAATATTACAAACTATATTATCTTTATATCTATTGTGATATTTATACCCCTTGTATATTTTATTAAGACTCGTTCATTAAGCTGGAGAAAGCCGGACAATTTAACCCAGACTGAAAATTTTTCTAACAATCTAAAATGGTTGGCCAAGGGTAGATTATTTACTTCTTTATGCTTATTCCTTGTACTTGTAATAGTTTATATCGTTAGCATACTTACTTCATAAAATATGGAAAATTCTGACAATACATATCGACCAGTGATTGGTCTCGAAATTCACGTTCAGCTTTCAACAAAGAGCAAGATGTTTTCGAGTGCGCCAAATAATCCTGATACGACTGAACCGAACGTTAATATAGACGAAGTTGTTACAGCTGAACCTGGAACCCTTCCGGTTGTAAACAAAGAAGCTTTGCGACTAGGGGTTATGGTTGGCTTAGCTTTGCACTGTGAAATCCCCGAGTATTCAAAGTTTGATCGCAAACATTATTTCTATCCCGATCTTCCAAAGGGTTATCAAATTTCTCAGTATGATGAACCAATTGCTCAAAATGGTTACGTTGATATTACGTTACCAAGTGGTGATACCAAGCGAATTCGCATCACCCGCGCTCACTTAGAAGAAGACGCTGGAAAAAATATTCACCCCGAAGGTTTACCGTATTCTTTGGTAAACTATAACCGTGCGGGAAGTCCATTACTTGAAATTGTTACTGAACCAGATATTGAAAGTGCTGAAGAAGCTCGTATCTTTTTGCAGGAACTTCGCAACATTGTTCGATACGTTGGCGCCTCAAGTGCGGATATGGAGAAGGGGACAATGCGCTGTGAGCCAAATATCTCTGTTCGCAAACCAGGTGAGTTAACTTTGCCAAAGTATAAAGTTGAGGTGAAGAACATCAACTCGTTTAAGTTTGCTGAAGCGGCCATTAATTATGAAATTGCTCGTCACAAAGAGATGCTTGAAGCCGGGAACATGCCAAAGCAGGTGACGATGGGCTGGAATGAAAAAGATAGTAAGACAGTTGAACAGCGTAGTAAAGAAGAAGCTAACGACTATCGATATTTTCCTGATCCGGATTTACCCCGACTACATTTTACTAAAGAATTTATTGAAGATTTACAAGGCCAACTTCCAGAATTACCAGACGCCAAACGTTTGCGCTTCAAGAATGAGTATGGACTTGGTTCCGCGGATATTGATAACCTAATCATTTGGAAAGAGCTCACTTATTTCTTTGAAAATGTTGTTAGTGAGCTTACAGAATGGAATGAGGTAGAAGGTGGTAAGCTTGATATGCCTAAGCTTATCAAGCAAGCCGCAAACTGGTGTTTGCAAGATTTTTCGGCTTTTCTTAATGCTATGCATCAGAATCCAACAGAAAGTTTAGTTATGCCAGAAAATATGGCAGAGATGATTAAACTTGTTGAACAAGGAAAGATTTCATCTTCAGCAGCTAAACAAGTTTTCAAAGTGATGTTTGATAAGGGCGGTGAGCCAGATACAATTGTCGCAGATTTAGGTCTTGAACAAACAAGCGACGAAGGTTCAATCTTGGAAGCGATTGAAAAGATTATTGCTGAAAATGAAAAAGCTGTTACCGATTTCAAAGCCGGTCAAGAAAAATCATTCGGTTTTCTAGTTGGTATGGCGATGAAAGAATTGAAAGGCAAGGGTAACCCGCAAATTGTCAACGAACTTCTTCGAAAAAAATTAAGCGAATAAAATATGGAAAACAATAGATTTGAGATTAAGGGAACCGATACTCCAGAAAATTTGGAGCGCGATCGCAAAATTTTTGATCAAGCAATAATTGATCATGAATCTGATGAATCTCGTCGGAATAGAGCAAAATATATAATCGATGAACTTGCTACGGTAGATGAGCTAGCTCATGATTTTGCAGAGGGAGTAGCCAAGTTTAATAACGAAGTGACAATAGAAGAATCTCAAAGACATCCTTTGGTGTTGCCTAATGGTCGAACAGTAACTTTGTACTACGGTAATGATGAATCGGGGCATGTCCGTATTGGGTACAAAGATAAATAGGTTTCAAGTTTTTGCGAGCACAATTTTAAAAAGCAATGCTAATATCTGAGCATTGCTTTTTTGATTAAACTAGGCTAGAATAACGCCAGTTTCGAATGGAGGCATCCGCCTCTTTTATTTTGTCCGCGAGAAGGAGAAGGGCATGAAAGCACATAAGCGGATCATTGTTGCGCTCGATGTTGATGATTGGGTTGCGGCGATTACTCTCGTCGACGCCCTCAAGGGCGAGGTTGGAATGTTCAAGGTTGGAAAACAGTTGTTCACGGCCGAAGGTCCCGATTTGGTCAGTGAGATAGTGGAGAAGGGCGAGAAGGTTTTTCTTGATCTGAAGTACCACGACATTCCGGCCACGGTTGCCAAGGCCAGCATTGAAGCAGTCAAGCTTGGCGTGTCGATGTTCAATACCCACGCTAGCGCTGATATGAAGAAGGCCATGGGGGATGCTACTGAAGCCGTTGCCAAGTATTGTTGGGAGAAGAATATCCCTCAGCCTTTCATTCTTGGCGTGACGCTGCTCACCAGTGCTGACGAGAAGGACATGGAGGAGGAGATTCCCGAGGGAATGTCACTCGAGCAGCTCGTGTTTATGCGCGCGCGGCGCGCGCATGAGTGTGGGCTCGATGGTGTCGTTGCTTCTGCTCAGGAGGCCTCGGTGCTTCGAAAATTTCTCGGTCGGGGTTTCATGATCATTACGCCTGGCGTTCGTTCGAAAGGAGCGTCGGTAGACGACCAGAAGCGCGTTGCTACGCCAGGTGAGGCTGTTCGAGATGGTGCCACCTACGTGGTCATCGGTCGTCAAATCACTGAGGCGGATGATCCCGTCGAAGCAGCGCGGGCAATCGCTCGCGAAATCGAAACGGCTACGAACTAGGCCTTGCAAGAAGACAGCCAGAAGGAGAGACGATATGGAGAAGATCTGTGACGGGTTTTACCCCGTTGATCAGGAGGAGTTGCTCAGCCGATGGCGTGAGCTCAACGGCATCTACATTTGCCCGAAAGACGAACAGGGGAACCGCTTGGGTCCATTGGTCGGATACGCGGGCACGTACAAGGACGATCGCGGAAAGGATCTTGCCTACGTAGGCGATGTCTACGCGAACTTCGCACGGGTCGAGACTGATCCGTTTACCTGTCCGCTGTGGGCTCGTTTCTTGGCTACCAGTGTTCGTCATAGGGGTTACCGTCCCACTCTCTGTATCGGCGCGCCGATGGGTGGCATCGTTCTGGCTACGCACTTGTCCAACTGGCTCGAAGTGCGTATTGCATTTGCCGAGAAGAAGGTCATGGCTGTTGCGGCCGGGGCCGATCGGGAGAAGTCGAAGTTGGTCATTGCTCGACACGATGTTTGGCCGAGCGACAACGTCATCATTGTCGAGGATGTGTGCAACAACTTCTCGACTACTGATGAGATGATTGAACTGGTTCATGATCACGGTGCGACGGTCGTTGGCATCGCCTGCGCTCTCAACCGCTCGAGCAGGAAGAGCTACTGGGTTTCGAACTATGGGGCCGACATTCCGATCATCTCTTTGATTCACATGGAGCTGCCGGAGTACCAGCAGGACGATCCTGCGGTTGCGGTAGACATGCTTCGCGGCAACTACGTTGCCAAGCCGAAGCAGAGCTGGTCTGATTTGGTGAAAGCCATGAATCAGGCGGCATGACAGCGAGTGCTGGCCAACGAGTCGTTCAACGACTTCGCGGCCCGCACTCTTTTTATTTTGTGGAAATTTGGTCGTGGATGACCACTTTGCCATCAACGATGACATCAGTAATGTTTACAGAGCTGCCGTAAACAAGATCATCGTAATTTTTCGTGTCTATTAAAATGATATCGGCTTGTTTTCCGATTTCAAGTGAACCAATAACTTTCCCGAGCCCCAAAGCTTCTGCGCCATCAATCGTCGCCATTTTAATCCAGGTGTAAGGCGAGATTTGTCTTCGGTCAATACAGAACTCTAATATTGAATTACAACGACTGATCAACGAGGCGAATTTGATTTGATCTAATACATCAAGCGTACCACCACTACTTGCTGTTCCATCTGTACCAACTCCAGCAGTGATGTCGTTCTCTAAAAATTTGTCTATAGGTGCCGTTCTGTCTGATAGTAAATAGTTACTTTTTGGGTTAAATGAAATTGAGACGTTGGGGTATTGAGCAAGTTCTTGAATTTCAGTTTCGGAAAAGGTAATGGCGTGAGCGATAATTAGTTTGTTGGAAATCAACCCAGATTGTTTAAGAAGTTCCAACGGCGACAGATTAAACGTTTGTAAAATTTCTTGGTCAGCGCTTGGATCTTCAGCGAGATGAATGTGAATAGGGATGTTTAATTCTTTGGCTTTACCGCTAAACCAACGTAACTCATCAAGTGAATATTCGGTGAGGGGATTTGGCGCGAGGTTGAAGTTAACCAAAGAGTCGTGTTTGTATTTTTCGTAAAATAGTTGATCAATTTCTAGGTTTCCAGTTTCGTCTCTCATTGTGGGAATGCGGACCATCGCCCGTATCCCAAACTCCTTAGCTGCTTTTATGGTTTGTTCTGGGAAAAAATACATGTCGTTGAATGTGGTAATACCATTTCGAAGCATTTCCTCAATCCCTAGTTTGCTATTGTTGTAGACGTCTTCTTCGGAAAAGTTTTTTTCAATTTCGCTTGTGTTTTTGAGCCATTCTTGGAGTTTGTGTGAGTTATCGACGTTGCGCAAACTACTCATCCCAACATGACTGTGAGTGTTAATCAGTCCCGGCATAATGGTTTTGCCTTGAGCATCAATAACTTCATCCGCTTGGTAATTTCCACAAAATTTTTCAGATTCAATTGCACGTATCGTCCCATTATCAACTACAAGCCAACCGTTATTAATAATTTCACCAGTACTATTCATGGTGAAGATTTTTGCATCTTTGATTATCAGATCAACTTTAGTTTTATTTCCATCAACCACACGCCATAATAAAAGAGCACTTAAGGCTAGCAAAGTGCATACCAACGAAATAACTTTGAGTTTCAAATTAGGCATGATGCTTTTTTATAATCGACAAAGCTTGTGATACGTTTTTAATCCACTGAATATCTTTGTTACGTTTAAACCAGGTTATTTGACGTTTAGCATATTGTTTTATCGCTGTAGAAAGCAGAGAACGCATTTCGCTTTCGGTGAACTTTTTTTGCAAGAACTGCGCAATAAATTTGTATTCCAAACCGAAGTCTTCGAGTCTTTTCCAAGATAAACCACTTGCTCGCAATTTTTTAACTTCCTTGATCATCCCTAACTTTAAACGCTCGTCCAAACGTTTATCAATCCGCTTGTCTAATGTAGTTTTGTCGTGAGTGATCCCAAGCCATAGCACGTCGTATTTTATTTTTCTACTCAGAGCTGGGATTGGTTTTCCAGTGGCAATAATAATTTCAAGAGCGCGGATTAATCGCCTGGGATTTCCGGCGTCAATATTTTGCGCGCGAGTTGGGTCTAATTTTTTAAGTTTTGTAAAAAGTAATGTAGCGCTAAGTTTTTCAAGTTTTTTTCGGAGGTTAGGGTTTGGTTTTACGGCCGGTATGCTTTGATCAAACAAAACCGAGTCGGTCCAATAGCCCGTACCCCCACAAATTATCGGGACTTTTCCTTGCGCTAAAATTTCGGCGATAGCTTTCTTCGCATAATTTTGAAACTTTGCAACTGAATATTGAGTGCGAGGATTGGTGATATCAAGACCGTAATGACGAATCGATTTGTAGAAATATTTATCGCCACGCCACTTACCCTCAACCTTACCCGTACCAATATCCATGCCACGATAAACTTGGCGACTATCGGCTGAGATAATCTCACCATTGAGTTTTTTGGCAATCTGTACGGCTAATTCCGACTTCCCGCTGGCTGTTGGTCCGACGATAGCAATTACGAATGGTTTTGTGGCCATATGTGGTATAATTATAGAAAGGAGACTACTCTATGCTCAAGAAACACAAACAAATCCTTGTCGTTATTATTGTACTGATTCTTGCGGGAATTGGCTATGTTCTGTTTGCGAAAAGTGGTCAACAAAATGATCAAGAATTGAGTACGAACCAATCAACTCAATCAGAGACTCAAAATCAATCGGGTACTGATTCAACGACGCCAGGAGAATCCACAGAGCAGCCAAAGCCAGCAGAACCAGTTACCACAGAAAGCAAAGGAGTTTTTAGTGATGAGTATGATATCACTAATGTTGATATTCAAGTTTTTGAAGTCAGTTATAGTGGTGGTCAATTTTTACCAAACTCACTCGAGATTAAAGTTGGTGATATCGTGGTATTTAAGAACGACAGCCCTGGTGATTTTTGGCCAGCGTCTGGGCCTCATCCCACGCACACTGCTTATCCAGAGTTTGATGCAAAGAGCGCTATAGCTTCTGGAAAAACTTTTGACTTTAAGTTTTTGAAAGCTGGTTCGTGGAAATTTCATAATCATTTAAACCCTGAAGCTACAGGAACGATTGTCGTCACAAAATAATATGGAGTGGAAAACTGTTGGGCATAATTCGTTAAAACATGTCTTCGAACGCCAGCTGGCGTCCGGAATTTTTAGTCAATCGTATTTGTTGATTGGTCCTCAGGGTGTGGGTAAAAAAACACTAGCTTTAGAATTTGCACGAGCGATCGTTAAAGCAGAGACGAGTCAAGCTAATCATCCCGATATTTTACTCCTCGATCAATTAGTCGAAGGTGGGGCCGAGGCGGTTCGATCGGCTCTTGGGCAAATTTCAGGTACGCCCTTAGTGAGTAATCATCGAGTGGTGATTATTGAGGGCGCAGATAGACTAAATCATCACAGTGCCAATGCTTTGTTAAAAACACTTGAAGAGCCAAGTTCTCGCACCATATTCTTTTTAATTGCAGATACTCAAAGTGTTCTTCCGACAATCCGTTCGCGTTGTCAGACTTTTGCCTGTAATCGTTTGCTCGATTCCCAGATGGCTGATTACATTTTAAAAAACAACTTAATTGTCTCCACTGATTTACTAAAGATTGCCGATGGCTCAATTGGGACAATGTACGAATTATTACGTGATTCCGAGGAAATTAATCAAATTATTGTCCAACTGCATTCTCTGAACACTGCTGTACAAGGTAGTTATGTTGATAAAATTGTAGCCTTACAAGAATTTGCTGAAGTCGACAGTGATGTTTTAAAAAAACTTTTTAGCTATTGGATCGGCCAGCTAAAGAGAGAGTTGCCTATAAACCCGAGAGCCCATCAAACTATAAGCGCAGTGTCGGAGGCCATCGTTAAGCTTCAGCAATCCATGAATAAAAAGTTACTTTTACAATCATTATTGTTTAACGCATAAATCATGCAAATAAAAACAAAAGTTTCGAAAGTCGTTATTGGTTTCGCGCTGACCTTATTGTCAGCAAGTTGTGTTCCGTTTTTAGCGGCTCCAGCAGCGGGGATTATCAAAACCACTAATGGTGGTACGGACTGGCAAGCGATTAATACTTTGAAAGATCAGAGTGGTGACTTAGGTGGAGTTTCTGTTTCAGTTTTAGCTTTTGACCCAACAAATGCCGATCGCGTGTTTATGTCGAGTTATACTGGTGGGATGTTTCGTTCGGAAGATAGTGGTGAAAGCTGGGAACGAATTTTATCACACATTCAAGTTTATGATTTTGCCATTAGCCCAGACAATAGTGACGTTCTATATGCCTCCGGAATTTTTGATAATAACGGTCGTGCTTTAGTTACGAAAGATGGCGGAAAATCATGGGTTGAAATTTATAAAGAAGCTTCAACTGAAAACGCGGTGCGAGCGATTGCGGTAAATCCAGCGAATCCTCAAGAAGTTGTAATTGGGATGAGCTCGGGGAATATTATCAAAAGTATCGATGGTGGAACTAATTGGAAATTAATGAACAACTTTGAGGATCGAGTTAATCGAATTCGTTTTCAAAATGGGAATCTTTACGTTTTGCTCCGTACCAAAGGTTTGTTCGTAAGTTCTGATGTTGGTCAGACTTTCGCACCTTCGTTAACCGCATCGATTGGTGGTTTGAGTAGTTCTGTCGCTGGGTCTTTTTCCGGGTTTTCGATTGGAAGCTTTAGTCAGTTTGCGGTAGCGAGTGATTCAAACATTATTTATGTGACAACAGAGTCGGGCTTGTTCAAAACTACAAGTGGGGGAACGCAGTGGCAACGTGTTGCTGTCCCTGTAAAGAATGATGAAGTTGCGTTTCGTGCGGTTGCGATCGCACCTAGCAACGATTCCATCGTTTACACCGCCGCTGGAACCACTGTCTATAAAAGCGATGACAGTGCTCAAACTTTTCAGACTCAAGGCGTGGTTGGCACAGGTTTTGTGAACTTTATTCTAGTTCACCCAACCTTCTCGCAAATCGCCTACGCGGGCATTTTTGCCGATTAAATAAGGGTTTTTGGAGTTTTCATCACTGCCAAAATCCGCTATACTATATATATCTAAGTTTTAAAGGAATATAGCAGTCAAAAAGGCTGGTATAAATTTATGATTGATTCAATTATTCAGACACACAAACAGCATTTTGATGCGGCCATAGCTCATTTGCACGAAGAGTTATCGACTTTGCGCACCGGACGAGCTAACGCAGGTTTGTTAGGTACAGTAATGGTTGAAAGTTATGGGGCTAATGTCCCACTACAGCAAGTTGCAAGTGTTACAGTTAGCGACGCTAAAACTTTAACCATTAGTCCATGGGATAAGAGCCAGCTTCAAGCCATTGAAAAAGGTATCATGGCTGCGAATTTAGGTTTGACACCTAGTAACGACGGGGTGGTTATTCGTATCAACTTACCACCAATGACAGAAGATCGTCGTAAAGAAATGGTGAAGTTGGTCAACCAGATAGGTGAACATACTCGCATCCAAATTCGCCAAGTTCGCGAAGACATTGTTAAGGCTATGAAGCGTGATAAAGAAGAAGGTCATTCCACAGATGATGAACTTGCTCGTGGTCAAAAAAAGTTACAAGAAATTGTTGATGGCTTTAATGATCAGATTAAATCGATAATCGCTGACAAAGAGAAAGAAATAATGACAGTTTAAATTTTCATGATCACAACTATAATTTTATTCATCGTCATCCTCGGTCTGCTTGTGTTCGTTCATGAGTCAGGACATTTTTTTATTGCTAAGCGTAGCGGGATGAAGGTCGACGAGTTTGGTTTCGGTTTTCCTCCTCGAATGTTTGGGATTCAGAAAGTTAATGGGAAGTGGCGTGTAGTCTGGGGTCATAAACGACCAGATTCAGATGAAACTACAGTTTATTCTATTAACTGGATTCCTTTAGGGGGCTTCGTAAAAATTGTTGGTGAGAATAATGAAGCTGAGGATGATCCTAAGAGTTTTATCAACAAACCATTTTTCCCAAGATTGTTAACATTGTTGGGTGGTGTGTTGATGAATGTTTTCTTGGCATGGATTTTATTTAGCGTTGGTTTTGCTACAGGACTACCTGCTGCGGTTGATAGTGGGGCAGAGTTACCAAAAGGCGCAACCTTAGAAAACAGACAAGTTATTATTGCTCGAGTTCTTGAAGAGTCGCCAGCAGCTAAAGCGGGAATTCAATCTGGTGATATTGTTAGTGCGATTGACGGCCGAGAGTTTAAAGAGATTGAAGATGTTCAAAAGTATATTTATGAAAACAAAGGTAAAGAATTTGAATTTTCCATCAAACGTTTTGATGCTGCTGTTAGTGTTAAAGTCCAGTCTTTAACTGAACCCCCAGCCGGTCAAGGTCCGACAGGGGTTGGTTTAGCGGTGCAAGGGTTGTTGAAGCTACCTTGGTACAGTGCAATTATCGAAGGATTTAAAACAACTTTTGTTCAGCTTGGTAACATATTCAAAGGTTTGTACGAAGTCTTTACAACCTCTGCTGGCGTAAAAAGCTTAGGTGGTCCGGTGAAGATTGCTCAACTCACTGGTCAGGTTGCCGATTTAGGTTTTAGTTATCTTCTTCAATTTACTGCATTCTTGTCACTTAATTTGGCAATCTTAAACGCTTTACCATTCCCAGCTTTGGATGGTGGCCGTGTGTTGTTCTTGTTAATTGAAAAGATTCGAGGGAAGCGGAATAATCAAAATATTGAACAGATAGCCAATACAGCTGGTTTCGTATTGTTGCTGTTGTTGATGGCCGTAATTACAGTTCGAGATATTAATGGACTTGGTGGCCTTGGTCACATCTTTTCCAAATTAATCGGTAGTTAACGAATACAATGAACAATCAAACATTTTCTAAAAAACATTTAACAAAAAAGACTGACGATATTTCCGAATGGTATAACGACGTTGTTTTGCGCGCCGGTCTTGTCGAATACTCTGACGTCAAAGGTTGTTTGATTATCAAACCAAATGGTTATGCGTTGTGGGAGTCGGTGCAGAAAGAGCTTGATTTATGGTTTAAAGCTGATGGGGTTAAGAATGTTTATTTCCCATTATTTATTCCGATGTCGTTGTTGCAAAAAGAAGCCGATCATCTTGAAGGATTTTCACCAGAACTTGCGGTGGTAGAGTATGCAGGCGGAGAAAAATTGCATGAACCACTTGCTATTCGTCCGACTTCTGAAACTATTATGTACAAAACTTTTGCGGACTGGGTGCAAAGTCACCGCGACTTACCGTTAAAAGTTAATCAGTGGTGTAACGTTGTGCGCTGGGAAAAACGCACTTACCCATTTTTACGGACGTCAGAATTTTTATGGCAAGAGGGTCATACAGTTCACAAGAACGCTGAAGAAGCCGATGCCATGGCCCAGAAAGCTTTGGGTTGGTACCAAAAGTTTTATGAAGAGTTTTTTGCCATGTCTCCGTACGTTGGCATAAAAAGTGAAACAGAAAAATTTGCTGGGGCAAAAAGAACTTATTCAGTTGAGTTGGTTATGCCTGATGGCAAAGCTTTGCAGGCAGCTACCTCTCATGATTTGGGAGATAATTTCGCGAAAGTATTTGGTATTGAGTATTTAGATGAGAATAATCAGAAGCAGCTTGGATATCAAACGTCTTGGGGTTTTTCAACTCGTTCAATTGGTGGTTTGGTTTTGACTCATGGCGATGATGCGGGTTTAATTCTACCGCCAAAAGTTGCGCCTACTCAAGTAGTGATTGTGGTCATTGGAAATAAACAGGATGCAGAAAATCCAGTCGAACCATTTGCTGATGAGATAGCAGAAGAGTTACGTGCTCAGGACCTGCGAGTAATTGTCGATGTGAATTACAACAATTCTTTGGGTCGACGAATTAACAATTGGGAGTTAGAAGGTGTCCCGCTTCGATTGGAAATTGGGGCGAAAGAAATGGAGCAGAATCAAGTGACTTCTGTACGACGTGATACTTTTGAAAAGCAGAGTATTGACCGTGCCAACATTACAGCGACTGTTATTAGTCAGCTTGATACTATCCAAACTGATCTTCTGGAGAAATCTAAAAAGTTAAAAACTGATAAAACCAAAAACGTGAATTCCTTTGAAGAGTTTAAGCAAGCAATGGATAGTGATAAGTCCTTTATCCGCATGTATTGGTGCGAAAGTTTGGAGTGTGAAAAAACAATCAAAGATGCCACAAAAGCCACGCCTCGCGTACTAGAACTTGAAAATATGGCTGAACAGGCAGATGAAAAATGTCTAAAATGTGGTAATCCGGCCCAGCGTCAATGGTTGTTTGCCCAGAGCTACTAATTCGATTAGAATAGGAACACATGATTTTTGACCCTATATTTGAACGATTTTCGAAAGATATCGGCATTGATCTCGGTACCGCAAATACCCTCGTCTACGTGAAAGGCAAGGGTATTGTTATCAATGAACCATCAGTGGTTGCTGTAAACCAAAGAACCAAACAAATTTTGGCGATTGGTAGTGAAGCTCGTCGTATGGTTGGCCGAACCCCAAGCCATATTGTTGCCACCCGTCCTTTGGTCGATGGTGTTATTTCCGATTTCGAAGTTACCGAAGCCATGCTTCGTTACTTTATTGATAAAGTTCATAATTCCACATATACATTTTTGCGACGACCGCGTGTGGTCATTGGTATTCCCAGTGGTGTTACCGAAGTGGAAAAGCGTGCGGTTCAAGATGCGGCAATCAATGCTGGCGCGCGTCAAGCGTTTTTAATAGAAGAACCGATGGCCGCTTCGATTGGCGCGCGCCTTCCTGTTCAAGACGCACAGGGGAGCATGATCGTTGATATCGGTGGAGGGACATCTGAAATCGCTGTGTTGTCTTTAGGTGGTGTGGTTATTTCGAATAGTATTCGTGTAGCAGGGGATGAGATGAACGAAAACATTGTCCAGTATGCGCGTGACAACTTTAATTTATTAATCGGTCCTCGTAGTGCCGAAGACGTTAAAATTCAAATCGGTTCGGTTTATCCACTCTCTGAAACTTTGCACGCTCGTCTTCGTGGCCGAGATTTAATTTCTGGTTTACCAAAAGAAGTTCACGTGACTGATACTCATATTCGCGAAGCAATTTCGCCTTCAATTAGAACGATTGTAAATGCAATTAAAAATGTTGTCGAAGAAACTCCTCCAGAAATTATTTCTGATATTATGCATCGGGGAATTATGTTGGCTGGTGGTGGTGCGCTGCTTCGTGGTTTAGATAGTTTAATTCATGACGAAACCAAAATCTTAACAGTTGTGGCCGATGATCCGTTAACTTGTGTCGCTCGTGGTACTGGTGTTGTGGTGGAAGATTTAGAATCTCTAAAAGATGTTTTGGTGACTACGAATTTCGAAAGAATCCCTAGGTAGAATACCAAATATACAAGATCATGAAGTTCATATATTCCCGAGCATTTTTGATTTTTGTTGTCGTGCTTGTGCTCACGATCGTTTTTTTATTTTTGCAGAATAAGGGATATGTTGACCGAATTCGGACAGCTATTATGCAAGCACCTCGACCAATTGCACAAGCCACCCAAGTAGTGGCAGTGCCTGTTAAAAGTTTTTTTGGCGCTCTATTTGGTATTCGTGGAATTCTATCAGAAAATACTCAACTTAAAGATCAATTGTATCGAATGCAAGAAGATCTTGTACTATTGGATCAGTATGCTCGTGAAAACGAATTATTGAAGCAAGAACTAGGTTTTAAAAATAAGTCTGCAAATTTATTAGAATCATGTACAGTCTTGGCGCTTGACCCTGAAGGTCTCACCGATGCTATGGTTTTAAATTGTGGTGAAGAAGTTGGGATTCGACCAGGTCAGGCTGTAATTTCGCAAAACCATTTAGTGGGAAAAATTGTTTACTCGGGAAATAAAACGAGTACCGCAATGCTCTTAACAAATCCTCAGGTTGATATTGATGCGCGGGTCAGTAAAACCGGTGAGGTTGGTCTTATTACGGGTTCGTTTAACTCGGGTATTATTATAGACAGACTATCTCAAACCGCACCTCTAGAGAGAGAGGATGTGATTGTCACAGCGGGGATCAACAGTCTTGTTCCGCGCAATATTATCATTGGACAAGTGGGCGAAATTTTATCGACTCCCACAGACCTATTTAAAAAAGCGGCAATTGTAAGTCCAATAGAGTTCAACAGTCTCCAATATGTTTTTGTGGTTAAATAATGAAGTATCTTATTTACAGCGTCGTTACTATTTTTTTAGTCGGCATAACAGCTGGCGGTTTTCAACATTTTAGTATTTTGCACGCGGTGCCCCAATTAGTTTTACTGTTAGTCATTTTGGTTGCAGCTGAGCGTAAAAATTTAGATTATCTTTTTGTGGCAATTGTTGGTGGTGTTCTTTTAGATTTTACAACGAGCATTGCTTTTGGCAGTTATACTCTCAGTTTTTTAGTAATTGGGATGCTTGCTAAATTTTTGTTTGAGGATATGCTTCTAGCTCGTAGTCCTTTAAAACATATTCCCTGGGTCGTCACGTCGGCAATTTTTGTTCAACACCTCTGGATTTGGTTATACAATGGAACGTTAATTCGATTTCATTCTTCATATATACCTTTGCGTTTATCCGAGGCGATGCTTATCGCGATCGGTGCTATTATATATACACTCTTATTACTTTTTCCAGCATACTGGATTATCGAAAAACTTAACGATTATATAGAGCACTTGGACAATCGTAAAAAGTACTGATATGTATAACCCTTTTGATACATCATCATATATAAATTCCAACGCTCCGCGAGTTTTGGAGTGGGATGAGGCTGCGATGGACACCCAGACCGATCTTGAGGGTTTTCATGATTCTGAAAGGCCGTCGCCGTCTTTGTGGTGGCTTCGTTCTTTAATTATCCTTGCCGGAATTGTGCTTATTGTAAAGCTTTTTAACCTTCAGGTTAGTCAGGGGCAGGTTTTTGGGGCCTTGGCTGATGGAAACAGATTGAGGAATCAGATAATTTTAGCCCCTCGTGGCTTAATTGTGGATAACCATGGGATTCAAATCGCCCAAAATACAGCGAGCTTTAGTTTAGTTGCTATCCCGGTTGATTTACCTAAAGAGGGTTTGGATGATGTACTATCGAAATTGATTGTGCAATTTAACTTACCAGACGCTGAAACGCGAGAGTTACTCAGTAAAGTTAAAAGCAATTCCTTTGAGCCGATAATTTTAAAACAAGACCTGACAACAGAAGAGAGTATTTTGTTTGAGACTTATGCTCAAGAGTATCCTGGCTTCCAGATTCAAAGTATTCCCATACGAAAGTATGTTAACTCCCAAATTTTCTCACATCTGATTGGTTATACTTCGGTAATTTCAGATGAGGAATTAGAAGAGCGAGAGTCAGAACACTATGAACCAAATGATTTTATCGGGAAGTATGGTTTAGAGTTATCATATGAAGAATACTTACGTGGCGTTAACGGTCGTGAACAAATTGAAGTTGATGCAAAAGGTCATCCTGTTAAAGCAGTGGGGACGATTGATCCGATTCCAGGAAACACTCTTCAGTTAAATATAGATAGCGAACTGCAAAAAGAATTATATGAAGCGTTTCGACGTCATGGTACAACCCCCAAAGGTGCGGCGGTAGTTTTAAATCCGAAGACCGGTGAAGTTTTAGCGTTATTGTCCATGCCCGGGTTTGATAATAATTTATTTGCCCACGGTATTTCCAGCACTGATTATAGTAATTTGATTAAAGACAAAAATTTGCCGTTGTTTAATCGAGCGATCGCAGGAACTTATCCTCCGGGGTCGACAGTTAAGCCCGTTGTAGGTTTAGCCGCTTTAGAGGCTGGTGTAGTTACGGAGAAAACTGTGATTACTGATCGCGGAGTGCTCGTTATTCCAAACCAGTTCGATCCCAAAATTAGTTATAACTTTTTTGGGTGGAAGCGCGAAGGACTAGGGCCAATGACAATCAGATCTGCAATCGCCGAAAGTAGTGATATTTATTTTTATACGGTAACCGGTGGTCATCCTGATTCAAAAATTGAGGGACTTGGTCCAGAAAGATTGGCTGAATATTATCGGAAATTTAATTTAGGAAAACTTTTGGGGATTGATTTAAATGGGGAAAAGCCTGGTTTGGTTTCGGACCCAACATGGAAAGCTGAATATTTTAAAGATGATAAAATTTTAAGTAAGTGGTACTTGGGAGATACTTATCACATTGGGATTGGACAAGGAGATATGCTAACGACACCACTTCAAGTTGCCACATGGACAGCAACTATTGCAAATAACGGGATTGGTTATAAACCACGACTGGTTCATGCTGTTGTGAATAGTGAGGGAAAAGTTGTTTACGAGCCATCTCAGGAAGTAATAATAAAAGATGTTGCAAGTCCGGAAAATATTAAGATAGTTCAAGAAGGTATGCGCTTAACGGTAACTGACGGTACTGGTCGAGCACTTCAAACACTTCCAATTAGTAGCGCCGGCAAAACAGGTACTTCGCAGTTTGATGGCTCAGACGCCTCTCGAACCCATGCTTGGTTCACTGCTTATGCGCCTTATGATGACCCTCAAATTGTGGTTACAGTGCTTGTGGAGGCTGGTGGTGAGGGTAGTGCGGCCTCTGTACCAATTACCAAAGAAGTGTTAGACTGGTGGGCGAAGAATCGAAATGGAAAATAAAATGATTATTGACGGCAAACAAATCGCAGAGAAAATTCTAGATGACGTAGCATCAAAAGTAAAAGCGCTTTCTTACAAGCCATTGTTTTGTGATATCTTAGTCGGTGATGATCAAGTCTCTGCCTCTTACGTTCGGCTCAAAGGTTTAGCCGCAGAGCGTGTCGGCTTTGCTTTTGATTTTGTTCACATGCCTACCAATACTTCAACTGAAGAACTTGTTGAAAAAATTGCGACATTACAAAATGAACCAACCCTCGCTGGGCTTATCGTTCAGTTGCCTTTACCAGACCATCTTGATTTAGACGAAGTTTTAAATGCTATCGATCCTGAAGTTGATGTTGATTGTATTGGAACAGAAAGTAACACTGCGTTTTATCAAGATAAGACTGCAATGATCCCCCCAACCGCTGGAGCAATTCTTTACATACTTGATACTTTACCGGAAGACTTATCTTCAAAAAGAGTTTTGGTTATTGGACAAGGCGAGTTAGTTGGTAAACCCATAACTCATTTACTAAAGAAGCGGGGATTGCAAGTTACTATTGCTGATCGCAGCACAGAAAACTTAGCTTCGATTACTCCTCACGCCGATATTATTATTTGTGGTACCGGACAGCCAGGATTGTTGTATGGAAGTATGGTTAAGCAAGGTGCAATCGTGATTGATGCTGGTACTGCCGAGTCTGGTGGTGGGATTGTCGGTGATGTAGAGTTTGAATCTGTCTTACCAGTTGCTTCTTACATTTCTCCCGTCCCTGGAGGAGTTGGTCCAGTCACAGTAGCCAAGCTTTTGGAAAACGTCTACTTAACAGCGAAAGCTAAGAATATCCACCCCTAGCGGATTGACCTTTTGTGGCCTTTCCACTATAATAAGGCAAGTCTAGACCTAAATTTATATTAAACATATCTCAATGAGCAAAAAATATTTGCTGACTCAAGAGGGGTTAGCGAAATTAAATGAAGAATTAAAATATTTGATTAACGATAAGCGCAAAGAAGTTATTGAGCGCATTCGTGAAGCAGCAGCCCATGGTGATTTAAGCGAAAACGCGGATTATGCCCAGGCACGCGAAGAGCAGTCATTCATCGAGGGTCGTATTCAAGAGATTGAAGACATGGTTAAGAACGCCGAAATTATCACTGCTTCCACTCAACATAATAATGTCACCATTGGTTCTACTGTGACTGTCCAAGTAAACGGCGCCGATAAGACTTACACAATTGTTGGTAGTAACGAAGCCAATCCACTTGAAGGGCGTATTTCTAATGAGTCTATTGTTGGTAAGGCTCTCTTAGGTAAGAAAATTGGTGATACGGTCACTATAACTGCTCCTGCGGGCGATATGGAATACAAAATCACCGCTATCAATTAGTTTGAAAGATATCCAAAATACCTTGAAAACCGCCTTTCCCAAAGGGCGGTTTTTTTGGTATACTTTAGGCATATTATCCATGAAGAAGTTATAAAATCATGTCCGATCGACTCGAAGATATTATCGAATTTAGAAAGAAAAAGTTAGCTGCGCTAAAAGAAGCGGGGATAGACCCCTATCCATCTGAAACTGGACGCACTCACACTAACCAGGAAGCCTTGGAGCAATTTGAGAGCTTGCAAGAAAAAGAGCTCGTCCTTGTTGGTCGTATTCGCAGCATGCGAACCATGGGCAAGTTAGCTTTTGTGCATATCGAAGATGGGACTGCTCGCATCCAAGTTTTATTGAAAAGTGATGAAGTTGGCGAGGACCAGTTTGCATTATTCTCCGACAATTATGATATTGGTGATTTCATTGAAGTCTCTGGGACTTTGTTTATCACAAAAACTGAAGAAAAAACTTTGCAGGCAAAATCGTTTCGAATGTTGGCCAAGTCTTTGTTGCCACTTCCTAGCGAGCATTACGGTTTGGAAGACCAAGAAATAAAATTACGACAACGATACTTAGATATTTTGCTCAACCCAGAAATTAAAGAGCTGTTCGTCAAGAAAAATAAGTTTTGGTCGAGCATGCGTCAGTTCATGGTTAATAAAGAGTTCTTAGAAGTGGAGATGCCAATTTTAGAAGCCGTACCAGGTGGAGCTGAAGCAGAGCCTTTCGTCACGCATCATAACGCTTTGGATCGAGATTTCTTTTTACGCATTTCATTAGAGTTGCCGTTAAAGAAAATGTTAGTTGCTGGTTACGAAAAAGTTTTTGAGTTAGGTCGTATTTTCCGAAACGAAGGAATTTCCACCACTCATTTACAAGATTACACCCAATTAGAATTTTATTGGGCTTATGGTGATTTCGAAAAATTGATGACATTCATCGAAGAAATGTATCAGTTTACGATTCAAGAAACTTTTGGTACGTTGCAAATTACTTCTGGTGGTGTGACATGTGATTGGAGTGGCAAGTGGGATCGTGTTGATTACATGGCTTTGTTCAAAGAACATACCGGACTAGATTTAGAAACTGCGAGCGACGATGAATTAAAGAGTTATGCAAAGGATAAGCACATTACGTTTGAAGATTTTGCGCAACGTGGGCGAGTCATAGATTTGATTTTCAAAAAGATTCGCGGCAACATTCGTACTGACAAACCAGTATTTTTGGTCAATCAACCAGTAGAGCTTGAGCCGTTAGCAAAACGTGATCCGAAAAATCCAAAAATTGTGCAACGTATGCAAATTGTGGCTTATGGTACGGAATTAGGAAAAGGTTTTGGTGAGCTTAACGATCCGATTGATCAACGACAGCGCTTTGCTGATCAAATGAAGCTTCGTGAAGCAGGGGACA
>JADZEH010000020.1 GCA_020850635.1 Candidatus Doudnabacteria bacterium
ACCAGTTCCCACAATTGGAGCGCGAGGTACGATACAAGATACAGCTTGACGTTGCATGTTTGATCCCATCAAAGCACGGTTAGCGTCATCGTGTTCCAAGAAAGGAATCAATGAAGTTGTTACAGAAATAATTTGCTTTGGAGAAATATCAATACAGTCGATAGCATCAATGTCAGTAATTGTTGGAGTACCATGAACACGAACCGAAGCACGTTCTTCGGTAAAATAACCATTCTCGTCAACTTCTAAGTTAGCAGTTCCAATGGTAAGTTTTTCTTCTTCGTAAGCATCCATAAACTTAGTGTCTTTGGTAAGACGGCTCTTAACTTGAACCTTATCTAAATCTTGAATCTTCTGAAGTTTCTTTGCATCTGCTTCGGTCATTTTTGTACCAGCAGAAACCACAATAGAATCGCCATCTTTTATATCATATAGAGCGAATTCACCTACTGCATCCTTACCGTCATTCTTAGCGAAACGCTTAACAAGCTGATATGGAGTTTCGATAAACCCAAAATCATTAATGCGAGCATAAGTTGCTAAGTGAGCAACAAGTCCAATGTTTGGACCTTCAGGAGTTGTAAACGGACATAAACGACCATAGTGAGAACGGTGTACGTCACGAACTTCGAACCCTGCACGTTCACGAGAAAGCCCACCAGGACCCATCGCAGATAAACGACGTTTGTGTTCGAGTTCTGCCAACGGATTGGTTTGGTCCATGAACTGAGATAATTGAGAAGAAGAGAAAAACTCTTGAGTAGCAGCAACAATTGGACGAACGTGAATAAGTTGAGCAGGTGTGACAGTCTCTAGATCAGCCAAAGACATACGATCTTTGCTAATACGAGCCATACGAGCTAAACCAACACGGTAACGAGTTTGAATAAGTTCACCAACTGCGCGAATACGACGATTAGCTAAGTGATCAATATCATCTGCAGGAGCGCCAGTGTTGTTTAGTTTGATAATTTCTTTTACTACAGCAACCATATCCTCTTGACTTAAGATACGAGAATCATGGTCTTCTGGGAAATCTAAACGTTGGTTAAATTTGTAACGTCCAACTTCGGAAATATCATAACGATCAAAGTTAAAGAACATCGCATCAATTAAAGAGCGAGCGTTATCTACTGTTGCTAAGTCTCCAGGACGAATACGTTTGTAAACTTCTTTGTAACCTTCATCTGCATTAGTAGAAGCATCTTTGTCTAAAGTATTTTGAATGTATTTAACCTCTGGATTAGTATCGACATCTTTGAAGGCCTCTAGAATTTGTTCGTTAGTCTTTAATCCAAAAATGCGTAGTAAAGCAGTAACAGGGATACGACGCTTACGGTCGATCTTTACTCCGATCACTCCAGAAGTATCTGTGTCGAGTTCTAACCAAGCACCGCGGTTAGGAACAATCTTTGCGCCGTATAAATCTTTACCTTTTGCATACTCAGTTGTGAAGAAAACCCCAGGTGACTTAATCAACTGAGATACAACTACACGTTCTACGCCATTGATTACCAAAGTTCCGCGGGGTGTCATCAATGGAAAATCACCAAAATATACATCTTGGGTTTTAGTCTTACCTGTAACTTTGTTAACCAACTTAGCACTTACATATAGAGGAGCTTCGTAGGTGGTGTTTCTTTCTCGGGCAGTGATTTCGTCGTACTTAGGTTTGTCGAAGAAGTAATCTCCAAAATAAAGTTCTAAGTTCTTGCTAGTGAAATCATGAATAGGGTTGATTTCGGCTAATAATTCTTTAAGACCGTGCTCAAAGAACCACTTGTATGAATTAAGCTGAACCTCAATTAGGTTCGGCATTTTGACAGCGTCGTGGCGCTTGCTAAAAAACTTGCGCGGGTTGGCAGTTTGACCAGGCACAACTACGCTACCAATGGCTTTGGAGACCTTCTTGCCAGAGGTTTTTGGTTTGTTCTCGGTAGGCATCTAGAGTATGACTTCCTAACCCATATTTCTGCAGAAAAAAGGGTTATTTAATGCTAAATTTTTGTAAAAGATTTTAGTCGGGTCAACCTCAGGCTATCAGCAGCTTGGGCGACAAAAAAAGACTAAAATAAGCGGGTTTTTGTTTTAATACGTGAATATATATAAAAGAGGAGGTGCCGCCAATAGTCTAGAAAAAGGTAAAATATTAAGTTTTTAGAAAAAAAAGACCCCCATTCTTGCCGTACGCAAAAAAGGGCTTTGAAACTTGCCTTAATTTCCTATAATTTTGTTCACAAATTCATTATAACTGTCAAGAAAATCTTGTCAAGTATTTTTCAAGGTTTTCTCTGGATTTTCATAAAACCTGGAAGATAAATAAAAAAGTCGACTTGCAATAAGTCGACTAAAACGGGATTTCATCCTCATATACCTCGCTTGGAGGTGGGGGTAAAATCTCAAAAACTACAAAACGATCGCTTTTCCTAACAATTCTGATGCTAACATCCCCAATGCGCTTGAAAGGGTTGTCCAACACATTCTGGACACAAACCTCCTCCCAGCAATCAATCCCCTGAAAACCAATCTGTTCCATGATTTCATAATGGAAATATTGATTAATTGGGAAGTGTTTCTTCCAAACGAAGAATTGAACATACTTTGGCAACCTTTTTAAAGAACTAATTGCCGCCGCAAACCGCGGAAACTTCATCCAATTGGATGGAATCCGCTTCCTATCCCTCATCTTATACCCACCGAGGTTGTCGCCAATAAACTTCAGAATTCTTTTGAGATCTTCTTGAAGGTTATCTTTGCCATGCAATTCTGCCCAATAAATATCACTGACCAGAAAATTATCATGTACCGAGACTGCAAATCTAATCGCAGGTCTGGCAGCTAACCATTTGTGATCTTTAGTCAGACCACTAAATCTATTCTTATGAGTACCGACATCAATTTTTATCCACCATGGATCAAACCAATCGTTTTTCCAAAGAGATACTTTATTTATGGAGTACTCGACTAAATAATTAAATATCTCTGGAGCCACAAGTTGATATTGTTCGGCAGTGATAGATAAGTAAGGATGCCTACAAGGATAATACTTAGGATAATTTGGATTACCGTCTTTTAACCCTGTTGCTTCCTGATACGGTTTACCGCGAGACAAACCAACTTCTA
>JADZEH010000021.1 GCA_020850635.1 Candidatus Doudnabacteria bacterium
AATTTGCCAGTTTTTTACTTTTGCCATAATTCCTCCACTTTTACCGATTTTACCGACTTAAGATTTTTTCTTTTTCATGAAGCCACCCTTTAGATATTGCTTCATTGCTTTATTTTCATAGGTCGGCCTGAAACCAAGTTGTGCCGGTCTAAATTTCCCTTTTCCATCGAGGCCTCCCGCTTCGGCTTTTGTGACTTTAACAAAGGCTTCGCGGGGAGCGCCCGTTACACAGTGAATATCTGCCTCAAATCCCTTTCCGAAACCCTGACCGTACATCGTCTTGTATACTAACGACTCTGTTTGTAGAGTTGGCTTCAACCAGGCTCTTGTTGCACTTTGATGGCTTCCATAACGATACATGGCTTGGAAGTTTGTTTCTGGTGACTTAGCTAAACCATCAGGACGCGTTTCATGGCCTTTGACACTACCAAAAGTTGCGCCATACATATTGTGCCATGTTCTGGCAACTCCACGAGGAGTGCCTGGGTAATATCGAGCTCTTAAAAGAAGTCGAGAGATTTTATATTCCTCGGATCCTTTTTTCCAACCTCGGAATGGCCTATCTTCGGGGTCAGCATCGATATACACATAATCACCATCTCCAACACCGAGAGCTTTCGCATCCAAGGGGTTAATGTCGACATAGCCCTCAGTAACGAATGGTAAGCGCTTGTCATGACGATACACATCCCCAAACGGACCAAATAAGACCGAATTGAAGTCGGTATCAATGGGTGTAGAGTGTGCCCCATGTCTGTATTTAGGTGTGTGGTACACGTGTGAATACTGAAGTTTTAACTTCAAGGGGTGTTTCGATTTTAATGTCTCAGCAGTTGTCTTTACTATATTTCTCACCTGTCTTGTCTCACTAGACAGATCTTTTGATGAAAAACCCCACTCCTCAGGACCTGTTGGACGAATGGCTTCGTGCTTTTCTGCAACGATAATGTTAGGCTCGTAATGAGTAGAATCAACTGGCTCACGGTACACAACAAGATTTTGTCCATGCTCAATAAACTCAGGCTCGAAGCGGTAGAACTCTAAGCGACCAGATTTTGTATGCCATGGAGCTTCACCGAGAGATTGCTCATATGATGAAATACGAGGATAGGTTCTCATATTCATCAGAGCTGGTATTCCATTTTTTGCGTTAGCATGAAGGTCATCAAATTTATTTCCATTTAAAGAATCAGAAGCATCAATAATACGTTGTAAATACTCACCGACATTATTATCCCAGACAAACTTGAAACCATCTCTAAGTCTTGATTCGCCTATTCTTTCTCCCAACGCTTTTGCTACCCCTGCTATGATTTCTAAGTCTGCTTTAGTGTCAAAAATTCTAGGAAGTGGTGTAACAGGATACACTTGAGCAAAAGGATTTGTGCATGATCCTGTTAGATCTGGCATCTTTGTCTCTGCCCAGCTATCACAAGCGTATACGATGTCAGAATACTCACAAGACCCCGTCCACCACCAATCCGCGTAAGCAATAAACTCTACTTTTGGCAACGTATTCATGACCACGTCATAATGCCACTTAATATTTCCAATGACTGAGTTTGAATTATTGAGCCACATTAACTTTGTTGGAGTCGGCATATGGCTTGGGCCAGTAAACATTTTTTTGCCAACTTTCAGCGGTCTCTGGCCGTAATTGAAGTAATGTATTGATTCGTAATGCATATACTTCTTAACTTTAGCTTTACCACCTTTGTTTAAATTAAGATTGAAGGGATCTTCGGCGGCGTATACTGGCTCTCCGCCAATTATTGCCGATCGATAATTACCCGAATAGCTACCGACATTCCCTCCGGGAAATCCAACATTTCGAGTTAATGCTGCAACTAAGAAAATAGCTCTGTCTTTCAAGTCCGCATTGAAAAATTGATTCGGCCCCATGCCAACGGCAAACAGGGTCTTCTCTTTGTTTTCTGCAATTAATTTAGCAAAGCGAACAATACCGGCGACAGGCGCTTCCGTGATTGCGCTAGTTTTTTCGGGAGTAAAATTTTTATTTAAATATTCTCTCATCAAATGAAAGCCAGATCTAACTTTTACAGTTTTACCATCCAATAGCTTAACGATTTTTTCTACATTTAGCTTAGGTACAATTCCCAACTTTTCAAAATCTTTACCAAAATCATCCCTGGTTACGACTTTCAATTGACCACTTTTGTCAAGAACCACGTATGGTTGAAAATCACCTTTCATAGACTCTGGAGCATGTTGTTTAAGTTTATCGTTTGGCTTCTCTCCATTTTTAATGAACTTAATCGATTTAAGTTCGCGCTCTACGTAATCTTTAATGAAATCATGAGGACGCAAAGGCTCAAGAGTATCCATCCTTATCAAAAAGGGGAGATCGGTATTTTGAGCCACCCAATTGGCGTCGTATTGGTTTTTGCTGATAATAACCTGCGCGACACCTAATGCGAATGCCGGATCAGATCCTGGTCTAATGATAACAACCTCATCACATTTGGAGGCTGTTGCACTGTATTCGACGGTAACTGTAGCAATCTTTGCGCCTTTGAGTCTGGCCTCTGTCATCCAATGAGAATCTGGCATTTTGGTTGTAATCCAGTTCATACCCCAGGGAATTATGAGCTTTGCGTGTTCAGTTGAAAACAAGTCGAAATCATTCGTTTGTGCGCCTGTAACCATTGGGTGACCCGGTGGAAGATCAGTATGCCAACTATAGGAGTCCCAACCACGCGCACCGTGAGA
>JADZEH010000022.1 GCA_020850635.1 Candidatus Doudnabacteria bacterium
CAGCCTACCACAAACGCATGCGTTTGTGTCCGGGATACCATTCACCCCCAGACAGGCGGAAACAAAAAAAACGACCATTGCTCTTGCAACGGCCGCCAGTCTGGGGTTCCCTGGTAAAGAAAAAGAGAGAGCGACGCGCGATGGTCGCTCTCTTTATATTTGCAGCTCGTGCGATGAACTGCCGTTCGTACTACTCGGCCTTCTTGAGAAGGCTGAGGACAGGCCCCCACTTCTCAATCTGATCCTTCTCGGGAAGCCATGGATAATCCTCAACCGCGACGATCCAAGGGCTCTCCTGCTGGATCAGGGCTAAGACCGCCGGACGAATCGCATCGACGACCTCATGAGGCACCCCACCTCCATCACCAAAGAATCGAAAATATACTCGATCCTCGACCTCGGTTTCGGTGAGAAAGGGCTTAAAGACAATGATCCCCCCACCCAAGGGCGAGACGGAGAAACCCGCCTTAAAGGCTATCTCGTGTGACCACAGGTGATGATTCCCTATGACGACAGTCAACCTACCATCGAAAAAAATCACCTCAAAGTTAACAGCCCAATGACGACGCCATTTTTCAAAGCGCTCGCCTTCGATTGCGAAAGCCGTAATCTCCATACTCCTCCTACTGTCAATCTACAATTTTCAGAAAACCATACTTATGACTTTCTGGAAAAAGTAGGGCAGTCCGTGCGATGAACTGCCCTTTGTCCAACACTAGATGCAACATTGCCGAAAAAGTCTTTACAGGGGAAAGTGCATGGCCATGTGTGCAACGACGCCGTCAGTGTTGACACACCGTCCAGTAGAGAGAAGTCTCTTTCGTCCAGTCGAACCAACCTCCCTGTTTGACTCCACACGGAAAGGAGACTCCCCCTGACAAGTAAGACTTGCCAAATTGCAAAATTGATCCAGCCCGATCGTAATCGAGATCACCATTGTGATAATCTCAATTACTTCGACACTCTCGGGATCATCCAACATTGAATAACAAGTACACCGGGAACCATTGCGGGTTGAGCGAGCATGAATCGTGACTGCCGACTCAATGGCTGCGAGCGACTAGGCTAGGCTATCTTTCAACTGAACCAGAGTGCCTTCCCTGTATTGTTTCAGCTCCTCGATGTTCTCTTGAAGCTCTATTTCGAACCTCTTCATTTTGTCCTCCTTATCCAACATTTTCGTCATGGGCCACAGATCTGACCCCTTCTTTTTCTTCTCCTGTTTTTATTTTGATTAACCAGTATACCTCAAAAACACTGATTTGTCAATAATATGACGGCAGAAAATACATTTTGTTGCTGATTGTCTTTTATATAAAGGAGATTAAATTGTTGTATTTTTCCCGACAACATGCTATAATACGGACATGATCAATGATTTACTCAGCCAATTCGGCCTAAATGACAAAGAAATAGAGGTTTATCTATCAGTTCTACAAAGCGGACCTGTTTCAGCGACCCAAATTTCTCGTTTAACAAAGATCAAACGCACTACGGTCTACACTGTTATCAAGCAACTAGAAACACAAGGGTTCCTTAATGAAGACATCGGCCATACCCCTAGTTTGTTTTTTGCCACCAAGCCTGATGATTTACAAGCCATCATCCAACGTCGTGAGCGTGATCTTGAGGCGCAAAAGATGTTAGTTAGTCAGATGATCGCTGAACTTAAACCGTTAACGAAAGAAGCGACTATACCCATCCCCAGAATCAGATATATAGAAGAAGCTCAGATAGAGGATTATCTCTACAAACAATTTCCGGTGTGGGATGAGAGTACGGCGCAGAGTACCGACAAAACCGTATGGGGGTTTCAAGACAAACAATTTGCAGATAAATTTAAACAGTACATTGAGAAACACAATGCACCACGTTTACAAAAACAGATTTCAATCAAACTCATTAGCGATGCCAGGTATAACCAAACTGAGGTTGCAAAAAAGAATTACTCTCTGCTGGAAATAAAGTTTTGGGAACGATGGCAGGAGTTTACCGCAACTACTTGGGTAAGGGGCGACTATGTCATAATGATTGTCCTTAATGAACATCCCAACTATCTAGTAGAAATCCACGATAAGACTTTAGCCCATAACATGCGCGAATTATTTAAAGGAATCTGGGAGAAGATTGATTAAATAGTGTGGTCGCAGTAAAATACCAGAACCATGTCCGGACATTCAAAGTGGTCAACAATCAAACGCGACAAAGGAGCGAAGGACGCCAAGAAAGGCGTTCTGTTTTCCAAGTTGTCCAAAAAAATTAGTCTCGCTGTGAAAGATGGGGGATCGGGTGACCCTTCTCACAACTTAAAACTCCGCACAGAAATTGACGCAGCTAAAGCCCAAGGCTTTACTAACGACAACATCGACCGCGCGATTAAAAAAGGGTTAGGACAGGATGGTGGTGGTAATATAGAGGAAGTCGTTTACGAAGGCTATGGTCCATTTAGCACAGCATTTATTATAGAAGCGGTTACAGACAACACTAACCGCACCGTTGGCAACGTCAAAAAAATCTTTACCAAGGCCGGAGGAAGCTTAGGAGCCTTGGGTTCAGTCTCCTGGCAATTCCAAACCCGCGGAGAAATCTTAGTAGAACGAGGGAGTACAGACTTAGAGGCCCTAGAACTCACCGCCATCGATGCCGGGGCAACTGACGTCGTCGAATCCGACGAAGGGCTAGCCATTTACACAGAACCGACCCAGCTTACCAAAGTCCGAATAGCCATCGAGGAAACAGGAGCTAACATAGTTCACGCCGAAATTACCAAAGAAAGCACCCAGCCTGTTATAATCACAAACGAAGCTGATCGAAATATAATTGAACAACTCATCGCCACGTTTGAAGATGATGAAGATGTTATCGCTGTTTACACCAACGCCCAATTTTAAAACAAACGCACTATGACTATTTTAGGGATTGATCCAGGTACTGCCACCACTGGCTTTGGGGTTATCAAAAAACACGGAAACAGTTGGCAAGTTGTAGACTTCGGTGTAATCAGTACCAACAAAACTTTAACTGATGCTGAACGTCTCTGCATTATTGCCGACGACTTAACCGCTCTCATAAAAAAACATAAGCCCGCGCGTATAGGTGTGGAAAAACTTTTCTTTGCGACTAATCAGAAAACCGCAATTACAGTTGCTCAGGCACGTGGCATTGCTTTACTAATCGCAGAGCAACATAAAGTACCGATCCACGAATTCACACCGCTCCAAGTAAAAAACAGAATTTGTGGTTATGGTAAAGCTGATAAAAAACAAATTCAATTTGTGGTGCAACAAACTTTTAAACTTAAAAAAATTCCTAAACCCGATGACGCCGCAGACGCGCTAGCTATTGCCTTATGCACAGCGGTCACTAGAGTATAGACAAAACTGTTCATGGATGTTAGAATGAAACCACTGTTCGTCCGCCTTCCATTGAAAACTAATGTTGGGTTGGAATACCGAATAAGAAAAACAACTAACTCACTGAGTGATATCACTCAGCAAGGAGAACAAATATGTTCTTAGACGATAACGATGGCGCAATGCCACACGACGACGCTGCACAGGCTCCTGCTGCAATGCCAACAGATGCACCTGCAACAACAATGCCAGCTGGCGAAGAAATGCCAGCTTCAACAGAAGCTCCAACTGAAGCTCCTGCAGAAGAAACTCCAGCAGCATAATTAAAAACCCCGACATTTGTCGGGGTTTTTAATTGCTTATTTTATAGTCACAAACTTCCGCTTTCCAACCTGTAATAACAGGTTGTTTTGTTTACCGATCGTCACAGACTGGCTCGGGGCAACCTCACCATTTATCCTCACACCTTTTTGCTCAATCAGTCTTCGAGCCTCTGACTTACTAGCTACTAACTTAGCCATCAGTAATAATTCCGTAAGCTGGTAGTTACCAGGAGTAATCTTTACAGTCGGAATATCGCTAGGTAATTCTTTTTTAGAGAACTGCGAAATGAAATGAGTTCGCGCTTCTGACGCTTTTTTATCACCGTGGTACAAAGCAGTAATGCGTTCCGCTAAAACTAATTTTTGATCTCGAGGATTTTGATTCTTTGTAATTACAGCCTCAATTTCTTTTAGAGATACTCGGGTTGCTAGAGTAAAATACTTTTCAATTAACTCATCGCTGATCGACATAATTTTTCCAAACATGTCTTTAGGTTCATCGAGCAAATTTACAACATTACCCCAAGATGATGACATCTTTCGTCCATCAGTACCTTCAAGTAATTCCGTAGTCAAAATTTGTTGTGGAGTTTGACCGTAAGCTGGTTGTATCGTACGTCCAGCAAGTAAATTAAATCGTTGGTCTGTACCACCAAGCTCAACATCGGCTTTAACGGCAACACTGTCGTATCCTTGCATCAACGGGTAGAGAAGTTCACGCAAACTAACACGCTTCCCAGCTTTCATTCTCTTACTAATATTTTCTCTGGCCTCAAACTCATGCAAACCAAAAAGATTTGCCATCGAACCAATCTCGGCCAGGCCAAGTTTCTTCAACCACTTCGAATTAAAATGCGTTTCAGTTTTAGTTTTATCTAAAATTTTAAACGCTTGGGTTAAATATGATTTCAAATTTGATTTAACTTGCGCCTCAGTAAGCATTGGGCGCTCAGAATCTTTGTCTGAAGTGTCACCAATTAAACCAGTAAAGTCACCGACAATAAAAACAATCTTGTGACCTAATTCCTGGAAAGCCCGAAGCTTCCACAGCACCACAGCTCGTCCAATATGAATATTGGGACTAGTTGGGTCTATCCCTAGCTTTACGCGCAACTTCTTTTTACCGAGCAACAAACTCCGAAGTTCTTCTTTGTTTATAACTTCGGTAACTCCACGGCTCAATAACTCATCAATTTGTTGTTGTTTGTTCATAAAAAACTTTAATAACTGGCTTAAGTATATCACAAATATTAATTCAGTTAAGCCTCTTTATAACCCATTCTTCGTTACAAACCCTTCGTTTTGTCGTATAATATAGAATACTATGAATACTATAAAACAATACTATCGAAAATTGGTTAGAAAATTCCCGGTTTTTGCACCAAAAAGTTTAGGAATCTGGGCGTTCCGAATTGGAGCCGCAGGGATCCTACTTCTCTCGTTCCTGTTTATTTTTTACAGCTATAATTTACCCAACCCAAATAAACTCTTAAATCGTCAGGTTCCAGAGAGTACAAAAATTCTCGCTCGTGATGGTTCAGTTCTTTACGAAGTCCATGGTGAAGTAAATCGAACTTTAGTTGAGCTTGACCAGATTCCAAAAGATTTACAAAACGCAACCATTGCCATTGAAGATAAAGATTTTTATAAACACGGGGGAATTTCCATCACTGGTTTAATCCGCTCAGTAATTGTTGACGTCCTCTCTGGATCTAAAGAGCAGGGTGGAAGTACTATTACTCAACAGTTTGTAAAGAACGCTGTTCTCACTAGAGAGAAAGCCTTTTCACGTAAGCTAAAAGAAATTATTTTATCGATTGAAATCGAAGCGAAGTTTTCAAAAGAAGATATTCTCAAGCTTTACTTAAACGAAATTCCTTACGGACGGAACGCTTACGGAATCGAAGCTGCAAGTCGAGCTTACTTTGGTAAAGCTGCAACAGAATTATCTTTAGCTGAAAGCGCCTACTTAGCGGCTCTTCCTCAAGCCCCAACTTACTACAACCCTTACGGACCAAACCGAGAAGCTCTTGATAATCGAAAAAATATCGTACTCAACAGCATGAGAGAGCAAGGGTACATTACCGAAGAACAGGCCGAACAAGCTAAGAATCAAGAGGTTATCTTTAATAAAGTGAAGACTTCTATTATTGCCCCTTACTTCGTATTTTATGTTGAAGATTACTTAGCAGAAAAATATGGAGAAAAAACTTTACAAGAGGGTGGCTTGCGCGTCTACACTACACTTGATCCCAAACTTCAAACTATCGCTGAAACAGCAGTCCGCGAAGAACTTGCTAAGGTAACACGATACAACGCTCACAATGCTAGCTTAGTCGCTATAGACCCTAAAACAGGGCAAATCCTGGCGATGGTTGGTGGTAAAGATTATTTCGGCGAGTCTGAACCAGCTGATTGTGTTCCAGGAAAGTCTTGTACTTTTGAACCAAACGTTAATGTGGCCACGGCCGAACGACAGCCAGGAAGTAGTTTTAAACCATTTGTTTATGTAACTGCATTTACTAAAGACCATGGTTATTCACCAGCAACTCCGCTCTGGGACGTTATCACGAATTTTGGTAATTACACACCGCGTAACTTTAACGGCAATGAAAACGGGCCAGTCACAATGCGCCAAGCTTTAGCTGGAAGCTTGAATGTCCCCGCAGTTAAAACCTTGTCTCTTGTTGGAGTTGATAACGCTGTTCAAACTGCTCGTGACCTAGGAATTACGTCACCACTTTCTGATTGTGGTTTGTCTTTGGTACTTGGAGGTTGTGAAGTTAAACTTGTCGATCATACCGCAGCTTATTCTGTTCTAGCCAATGGCGGCAAGCATAACGAAAAAACTCCGATCTTAAAAATTGAAGACGCTAAAGGTGAAATATTGGAAGAGTTTGAACAAAACGAAAACCAAGTAATAGACCCTCAAGCCGTTTACCAAGTTGTGAACATCATGAGTGATAACGCCGCACGTAGTTATGTTTTTGGTGCAGGCTCACCACTTACCCTTGGCAGTAGACCTGTTGCTGCAAAGACTGGAACCACCAACAACTTTAAAGACGGTTGGACGCTTGGCTTCACTCCATCACTTGCCGCTGGTGTTTGGGCTGGAAATAATAACGGTGATCCAATGAAAGCTGATGCTGTGCAAATTGCCGGTCCAATCTGGAATCGCTTTATGCGCGATGCTCTTAAAGATACTCCGGTAGAAGAATTTAAAACCCCAGATGGGATTCAACGAGTAACAGTAGACATTCTCTCTGGTAAACTGCCAACTCAATTTAGTGGTGCCGCTCGAACTGAAGTCTTTGCTGACTACAACACCCCCAAAGAACAAGATAATGTTCATGTTGGTATATTAATTGATGGTTTAACTGGCCAACCAGCAACCGACCAAACTCCGTCTGATCAAATTACCACTAAGATTTACACTAATATTCACAGCGAACGCCCAGATAACCCAAGTTGGGAAAACCCTGTAATCGCTTGGGCGTTAGGTCATGGATATGAACTCCCTCCAACTGGCGCAACCTACACAAATGAAGTTCCTAACAACGATACTCCGATTAATGAAAGACCAACCGTAAACATTACCAGCCCTGAAGATAATGAAAACGTGGGCAATGGTGGTTTTAGCGTGGAAGTTGAGGCTGAGTCTGAAAACGGCATTGCAAAAGTTGATATCGCAATTGATGGAGATATTGTAAGGACTGTTACTGAGCGTCCTTACACTGCAAATATCGGCAGTAAACTTTCTCAAGGAACTCACACTATTTCTGCTCGAGCAACAGACAAAAAAGGTGGGACCAACGCCACCAGTATAAAGATTAAAGTTGGTGGTCCAGTGAGTTTTAATATTATAGAGCCCTCGAGTTCCGATATTCTCACCGACTTTCCAATAATCTTAATTGCCAGATCTTCTCAAAACTTTAATACCGTCAATTTCTATTACCAACAAGGAACCACTACTAAATTTATAAGTAGTGGTTTCGAGGAAGAGGTCGGAGGAAGCCTTGAATACAGTGCTGTCTGGGACTCTAAACCCCCGACAGGTATTTATCAAGTCTTCGCTCGGAGCGATACAGGGCTCTCTGCAAGTAAGATCCCTATTGCAGTTCAATAAAAAACACTTTCGTAAATATTCGAAAGTGTTTTTTATAATTTGCGAATTGTAGTGCGACGACTGCTTCCATCACCAGTGCTCTCACTTATCATTTCTGGGAAATTTTCTTGGATATAAGCGTGGACCAAACGACGTTCATAATTTGGCATGGGCTCTAAGGTAACAGCTTGGCCAGTATTTTTTACTTTCTCCGCAGCATGCTTCGCCATTTCTTTTATAAACCAAATCCGCTTTTGGCGATAGTCATCAACGTCAATTGAGAAGTGCGGAACGTTACCATAACTTAATTTTTTTACGGCCATCTGCTGGACCAACAACTGTAAAGCATGGAGATTACTACCTTGTCGACCAATTAAACTCTGGGTGTCAGTTGTGTGTAAATTAAACACCAAACCCGAAACTTCTGACTCTTCAACTTCAACACGAACCTCGATCTCCATCTGTTTAACGAGTGAGGTAATTATGTCTTTGATTGTTTCAATAGCTTCGTGCTTGTCCATAATTTTGAATTATTTGATAGCAACAATCTTGGCTTCATCCTTCTTTGACTGCCAAATTATAAAATACTGCTGACCGATGGCAAACAAAGTTGTGACTGCCCAATACAACGGCAAACCTGCAGGTAAACGCCAAGCAATGAAAATCGACAACAAAGGTAAGACGTAAGTGGTCTGGATGGCCATAGCAGCCGCTGTAGCGTCAGAAGATTTCACTTTTGGAGCCATCATGCGTGATTGCCAGAATTGAAGCGCTCCAGCCAAAATCGCTAACACAATATTTGGCTGTGAAAGGTCTAAGAAATTTAAGAAAGTTGGATCGAGAAATTCTGGTCGGGCCACAAACGTGTACAACCCATCTAAATTACCGTGCAAAGCTTTTGAAAAAACTTGGTACAACGCAATTAAAATTGGTAGCTGAATCAAAAGCGGCAAACAAGATGACAATGGATTGATCTGATGCTCTTTATACAAATCCATCATGGCCTTAGCTTGGCCTTCTTTATCATTCTTATGTTTCTCACGAAGCTCATTTAACTTTGGTTGAAGCGAACTCATCTTCTGCTGGCTCTTGAGCGACTTGTGCATAGACGGCGCTAAAATCAACCGAATGATTATCGTCAATAAAATAATAACCAAACCAATATCATGCCCTGGGATGATATTGTAAAAGTAAATTAAGAGGTTAAGTAACGGTCGGTAAATAACTTCGCTGTAGATGTCTAAAAGAAACATAAATTTTATTCTGCTTTTTTATTAAGATTAACTAAATCAATAGAAGGTTTGGTCCACGGATTACACCGCAAGACTCTGAGAAGTCCTTTATACGAACCTTTTATGGTGCCGTACTCTAACACAGACTCTTTAGCGTATTCACTGCAGGTTGGATAGAAATGACAGAACCCATAAGGGTACTTTGCTTTCAACCAACTGTGATCAGGAGACAGAGTCTTTTGATATAGAGTTATTAAACTAATGATGATATATCTCATACTATTTATTAACTACTTTGATTTTTTGCAAAAAAGACAGAAACTGCTGAGCGATCTCCTTGTTCTCAAGTTTCGTGATTGATGCTTTAACAATAACAACATAATCACCAGATCTCAAATTTTTTATCTGACTACGAACAGTTTCTCGAAGAACACGTCGTACTCTATTTCTCTCAACTGCGCGTTTGGAGATTTTTGTAGAAACTACAAAAGCCACGCGAGGCGCAACATTAGGCTTAAACAAAGCTTTAAGCACAAAAAGTTGAGAAAAAAAACGCCGCCCATGCGTTGTTACTGCGTTAATTTCAGTAGTTTTAGCGAGGCGGTGTTTAGTAGATAGCATGGGTGGTTTATACGGTTAAACGCTTACGTCCTTTTTGGCGGCGACTTGCCAAGACATTACGACCTGATTTGGTCTGCATACGTTTTCGGAAACCATGTACGCGCTTTCGACGGCGGACTTTCGGCTGATAGGTTCTTTTCATGAGGATATCCTTGGTAAATTCAAATCTTGCATAATTATAATGAAATAAAACAATTTGGTCAATACTGATTTACTTATCCACCCAACTTGATTTTGTTTAAAGCCATTTTTAGGGGGTTGGGGACTAATACGCACATCTTGTACACACCTTATTAACAGGGTAAGAGTAATTTGGCTTAAATAAGGGATAATACTCTCTCGTTTACATGTTGATAACTGGCTGGTACAATTCAAATTGATATATAAGTTATCCCCAGAAACCGATAAAAATACCAAGAAAAAAGGCCATTTTAGCTCAATTAAACACAGTCCATGAATAATCAACAGCTCTGGCAAGCCATATTAGGAAACCTTGAAGTGAGTTTAAGCAAAGCGAACTTTAATACCTGGTTTAAAAACACTGGGATTGTTGAAAAAGGCCCAGATTTTATCATAATAGGAGTCCCAAGTACTTTTTCAAAAGACTGGATCTCTCGTAAATACCAAACCGACATTTTAAAAGTCTTAAAATCAATCTCTCCAGAAATTCGTGAAATCAAATATCAAGTTGGGACTCAAAAACCAGTACCAGTTGTAAAAAACAGTATCTCCCAAGCCACGGTTCAGAGCCTTTCTGCAAGCGCCCCAGTCTACAACAACCCCGCTCCAACTACCCAAAACGCCTCTTTCCCCAACTTAAACCCAAAATATGTTTTTGATACTTTCGTAATTGGTAAACATAACGAACTTGCACATGCAGCTAGTGTTGCGGTTTCTAAAAACCCCGGCTCCCAATACAATCCACTATTCATTTACGGTGATGTTGGACTTGGAAAAACTCATTTAATGCACGCGGTAGGGAATAAGCTCCTCCAAGATCGCAGTGGAGCTAAAGTGTTGTACGTTACCAGTGAAAAATTTACCAATGACTACATTCAAGCCATTGGAAGTAAGCGTATGGATGAGTTTAAAAAACTCTACCGCACTGTCGACATGCTGTTAATCGACGATATTCAGTTCATCGCTGGTAAAGAAGGGACCCAAGAAGAGTTTTTCCACACTTTCAACGAACTTCGAGACAAGGGTAAGCAAATCATTATGACGGCGGATCGTCTTCCTAAAGATATTCCAGCGATTGAGCATCGTTTAATCTCTCGTTTCGAGTGGGGGATGGTCGCAGATATTCAAGCACCTGACTTTGAAACAAGATTAGCTATCTTACAAACCAAAGTTGCAAAAAAAGGTGTCTCAATTAGTGATGAGATTGTTTATTTCATCGCCGAAAACATTAGTAGCAACATTCGTGAACTAGAAGGCGCTTTAAACCGGCTTTTGGTTTATCAGCAAATGGAACACAAGAGCTTAACCCTAGACCAGGCTCGAAAAATTTTGGGGACAATGATTACCCAAAAGAAAAAAGTAACGACTTTAAAGAAGATCGCTATGTCAGTTGCCGAATTCTACAACATTACTGTTGAAGATTTAATAAAACAATCGAGACGAAAAGAGTATGTAAAGCCGCGTCAGATTGCTATGTATGTGTCGAGAAAAGAACTAGGTAGTTCGTTCCCAACCATCGGTGAATTCTATGGCGGCAGAGACCACACTACAGTTATGCACGGTGTTGAAAAGATCGAAAAGCTTATGGTTCAAACCGATAGCCTTAAACAAGAAGTGGATTTAATCCTGGATAAGCTGTATATAACCTAGGGGAAACTCACTGATAAGTCTCTGATAACCCACGGAAAAAACTGGACAAGTTGTGTATTAAAAAAATAATCATTCTTAACAACAAAAACTATCCACCGCTTACCACCACGACTGCCCACACTCTATACACACAAACAACACCGATAAAGTTTAATAGCCATTAGTTGTTCAGAGAGTTGTCCGCTTATCCACCACCCTTACTACTGTTACTAATTTTATTTATATCTAATATAACTATGAAGATAATCTGTACCCAAGAAAATTTAAAAAACGGTTTAGGAATTGCCGGTAGGATTATCGGAAACACTAACACGTTACCAATCTTGAACAACGTTCTTCTGAAAACCGATAACGGTTTGTTGTACATCACAAGTACAAACCTAGAGATTGGATTGCGTACCCAAGTCCGATGCAAAGTTGAAGAACCAGGAGAAGTTTGTTTACCAGCAAAAATAATCTCTGAGCTCATTGGCGCCCTTCCTTCTGGAAACATCGAACTCGAAACAACAGAAACCGGTGTTGAGATTAAAGCAGAAAATTACAAAACCAAGATTCACAGCTTGCCAGCTGACGAATTTCCAAATATTCCCAAGATTGAACGAAAGCAAGTGCTACAGCTTGGAGCCCAAGAATTTAAAAAAGCTATTGAGTCGGTTATCTTCGCTGCTTCAAGTAATGAAACCCAACCAGAAATCTCGGGAATGTTATTAAGGGTTAGTCCAGAAGGTTTAAGGTTTGTAGCTACCGACCGATATCGTCTTGCTGAGAAGATTATGCCAGTCACAACAGAAGATTCTCGAGATGTAATTGTGCCTCATCGCACCGTTCAAGAAGCAGCGCGAATCATTGGCACTCAAACCGAAGACTTTGAACTCATTCTCACCGACACTCAACTCGCGATTATCTTAAACGAAACAGAGTTAATTAGCCGTTTGGTTGATGGCCAGTATCCACCATATCAGGAAATCATTCCAGACAGCGCTCCAACAACCTTAACTCTAAAAACCAGTGAACTTCTCAATGCTTTAAAGACTAGCGGCATCTTTTCCAGGTCAAACAACAGCGTAGCCATGGAATTTGATTCCGGGACTAACCAAGTTAAAATTTCAGCATCATCACACGATCTAGGAGAAAGCACAATTACTGTTTCGGGGGAGGTTAAAGGAGACTCAGGAATTATTTTACTTAATCACCGATATGTCATTGAGGCACTTCAAACTATCGATGATGATACGATTACCGTGAAAGTCATTAATGATAGCGCACCGGTCATTTTTACGCCTCAGGCGGCCATTGGGTATCTCTACCTGGTGATGCCAATTAAGAACTAAGCCCTATGAGAATCAAAAACATACAACTCAAGAACTTCCGTAATTACCCAGAGCTTAATTTGGACGTGACTAACGATATGGTTGTCCTCTCTGGACCCAACGCAGTGGGTAAAACTAACCTGCTCGAGTCGGTATACTTCATGTCTTTGTTTAAGTCGTTCCGCGACGATGCCGATTATATTTTTATGAAAGGCCAAACCGCGACTGAAGTAAAGATGACGATTGATAAAAATGGAGAAGAACACGAAATTGAAGTTTATTTGGAGTTCCGCGACAAGATTTATGCCAACTTTAAAATTGATGGGGTAAAGAAGAAGCGTAAGGAAGCTCAGAACTTTGTCCAAGTCGTAATTTTTGATCCAACCGATGTTGACCTCTTTACCAAAACACCAGAAGCTCGACGTAAGTATCTAAACATGGTCTTGTCTCAAAAGAGCACGGACTATCTTGATTGGCTGTCTCAGTACAAACGGATTTTGTTTCAGAAGAATAAACTTCTTCAAGATATTCGAGCAGGTAAATCTAATGGTGAGGGTTTGGAAGAGTGGAATAATCAATTAGTTGATATTGGTTCAGAAATTATTTTTGCCCGTCGTGGGTTTGTAAACTTTTTAAACCAAACAATCTCTGAAGTTTATACAGCAATCTCGCAATTTCATCGTCCGGTGGAAGTTTTCTATGAAAGCATTCCGGGGGACACCTTAGAAGAAGTGAAACAGAATTTTACCGAACAACTTGCTGAGCAGGCGTCTCGCGAACGGATGATTTCTTCCAGTTTAGTTGGCCCTCACCGCGATGATTTCTGTTTGAAGAGCGAAGGCTTGCTCTTGCCACCGTTTTCTTCTCGTGGTGAACGCCGCAGTCAGATTTTAGCTTTGAAAATCCTAGAATTAGAGTTTTTAAGTACTGATGGCGACAAACCAATCCTTCTACTCGATGACGTTTTGTCTGAACTAGATGATACTCGCCGAACTTTCTTGCTCCGCTATCTTTATGGAAAGTTCCAGACCTTAATTACTTCTACTCATCCGCTGGAAATGGCTGGCCAGCATGTGACATTAAGCCCCTCGACTCAAGACGAAGAAGTGGCTTCCTAAATTCTATTATCCACACCCTCATTGCCTCAGTGGGGGTGTTTTGTTATGCTTTAAGTAGTTACAAAAAAGCGTATGAATCTTACTTCGAGAGGGGGTGAAAAAACTTGAATTCACGACAATTTCTTTTGATTGGCGGTGTTGTCCTTCTTCTCGTTGCCATTCTCGGTTTCGTCGGTATTACTGGTCCTACTGCAGCAGATAGTATCTTTGGTGCAGGTTGGTTCTTTGATAACGGTGAAAACTGGGCTCACTTAGTTCTTGGTGTTGTTGCTTTGATTGCAGCTTATACGTTGCCAGCAAACTTACAGCGTCCATTAGTTATGGTACTAGGTGTAGTTGGTATCTTAGTTGGCTTGTACAGCTTAGTCATTAGCGAATCTTTCCTTGGTTCTGCATTACAGAATCCTGCTGATACGATTCTTCATTTGGCTGTTGGTGCTTGGGCTCTCTGGGCTTCATGGCGCAAAGATGCTATGCCAGTCGCTACTCAGTCAGTATAGTTCTATAGATAAAACACCTCGCTTATTAGCGAGGTGTTTTTGTATCAAGGAGATTTTATTTTGTCTTTGAAGTCACAATTTGTGACTTCAAGATTCTCATCTCTAAGATTCCATATTGGAATCTTAAGTTCCTCATCTTTATGGTCACAGTTTGTGACCTTAAAGGCCGAGCCTGGATAACGTTAAGAATATTTTAGGAAAAGTTTAAAGGTTCTTGAACTGGCTAGGGGTAGTATAAAAATATGACTACATCAAAAGAAGTTAATAGTGAAGCAGGACTGCCAGTGGAGTTCATTGCCCATCGGATTTATATAATTCGTGACCAAAAAGTGATGCTAGATAGTGATTTAGCAGGATTATATGAAGTTTCGACAAAAGTCCTGAATCAGAGCGTGAGACGTAATACCGAGAGATTTCCTAGTGATTTTATGTTTCAATTAAATAGCAAAGAAATAGATGATGTTTTATCTTCAAGGTCACAAATTGTGACCTTGAAGAGAGGTTCTAATGTTAAATATGCGCCATTGGCATTCACAGAACAAGGTATCGCTATGCTTTCGAGTGTCCTTCGAAGTGATAGAGCGGTGCAAGTGAATATCGCTATCATGCGTGCGTTTGTGCAGTTGAGAAAAGCCTTAGTCAGCCACGCCGACCTTAACGAAGCGCTGAGTGATATCAAAAAAGACTACGGCGGAAAATTTGCAGTAGTCTTTAAAGCTTTAGATAAATTGTTTGAGAAACCTGAACCAAAGAAAAATAAGATTGGTTTTAAGGAAAAAGATTAGCGTTGTTTTTTTTGAGCAGCGTAGTTGGCCAGGAGCCAAGAGCTGGATTGAATCTTGCCACCTTTTCCAACATTGAACACCATAGCGCACCTTATTTTCTTGCAAGTATTTATATCGGTGTAGAGTGAGGACGTGGGATCAGCTGCGTTCTTTTTGTTGCGATCACCCCCGTTGGCAAACACGTCTGGTTTAATTTTCGCAAGAGTGGCTGAGACGCTCATGTCCGATGCTTGTGGTTTATGGTTAGTCAGCACAACTTTGTCGACATCACGCAAAGCTTCCAAAACTTCTTTACGTTCCTTCTCGCTCATGAAAGGTTTACCTTTTTTCTTTTTGAGCCAATTGTCATTGTTGAGAATGACCACAAGTTTTGTGCCAAGTTTTTTAGCTTCATGAATAAGTCGGATGTGTCCTGGGTGGATAGGATCAAAGCCACCACTAACCGCTACTACAACTTCTTTTTTTTGTGTGACTTTTTTCATAAATTAAACTGCTGGTTTAGCTAGGGGTTTGTTGGGGTGAATTTCTTTGGCGTCGTTGAGTTCGTACAAATCTAAAATGATCTTCACGAGTTTGTCGGGGTTGGGGACGTTTTGGAATTCAAAGCGTTCTGTGGTTCCAGCGGTTTGAATGAGGACAGTGCCAAAACCAAAGACGTTGCTGAGGATGCCACTGGTTTGGCTGGTGACATCTTCAATTTTTTCGATGTGGAGTTCGGAGATAACGTGGTGGAATAGTCCTTCTTGATCGATATCAACAATCCGAATATTGGTGATGATGTGAAGGTTTAGGTAGTAGAGAACGATGATAATAAATAAGCTTAGCGCTAGGAACATAATGTAAACTTGGGTGGCTAGTTCGGTAACCAAGGCCATCTTCCCTGTGAAAATTACTGGAGCAGAATCAGGGGCGATTATATAAAAAGCAATAAGTACTATTAAGAAGATGCCCCAGATGCCAAGTTTTAAGGCCAACATAATCCAGTGTTCACGCACGGCGATGTAAATTTTTTCTTCAGCGGTTTGCCCGGGAAATAATCGATGCATGATTTAGAAAGTAGTAGTTACGGCTTGTTGAAGTTTTAACAGAGTTGAGAACGAAAGTGTGAGTGTGGTTAAGAAGAAGACGATAAAGATGGTACTAAGAACTAGGGAAAACAAGCGATTAGCCCCGTATTTGATAGTGATATAAACCGTGAACAAACCAAACAAAACAAAAATGCCGGTAATAATATAGTAAAGTCCGGCAGTTATGAGAGTGAGTGATTGAGTGAAATCCATAAAAGGAGATCGTTAGAAAATAGTTTTTTGTTGTTGTTCAATGCCGATATGCTTACGACCAAGGTCAGTAAGTTCTCGGCCTTTTGGTGTGCGCATGATAAGTCCTTGGCGAAGCAGGAACGGTTCATGGACATCGGTGATAGTGTCTTGTTCTTCACCGGTGGCTGCAGCTAGAGTACTAAGTCCGACTGGACCCCCACCAAACTTATGTTGAATGATTTCAAGAAGTTTGCGGTCGTGTCGGTCGAGGCCAAGCTCATCAATGCCGAGCATCTCTAGGCTTTCATGAACGATATCTGGTGTAATTGTATCATGGCCTTTTACCTGGGCAAAATCCCGAACACGTTTGAGTAGGCGGTTGGCGATACGAGGAGTGAAGCGGCTGCGTTCTGCTAAGGCGTGACTAGCTTCAGCATCTATTTCAGTCTTAATTATCGTTGCCGCCCGTTCGATGATTTGTTTTAAGTCCTCGGGTTCATAGTAGTCGAGATGATAGGTGAGGCCGAAACGATCTCGAAGAGGAGCGGAGATCATACCGATGCGAGTGGTTGCACCGATGAGCGTGAACTTTGGGAGATCCATACGCACGCTTCGTGCTCCAGGGCCCTTGCCGATAACGATATCTAAAAAACCATCTTCCATAGCGGGGTAGAGGATTTCTTCGACGACTTTGTTGAGACGATGAATTTCATCAATGAACAAAACGTCGCCTTCTTCAAGGTTGGTTAGGAGCGCGGCTAAATCACCAGCGCGTTCGATGGCTGGGCCAGACGTGGTTTTTAAATTGGCTTTAATTTCTCGTGCAATAATTAGAGCCAAAGTCGTTTTACCAAGACCTGGAGGACCATAAAGTAAAACGTGTTCGAGATTTTCTTGGCGACCTTTAGCCGCTTCAATGACAATGTGTAAATTATCTTTTAAACCTTGTTGGCCGACGAAATCATCAAACTTTGCGGGGCGCAAAGAATTTTCAAACACGCGTTCTTCAGGAGAATCGTCGATGATGATGTCTAAATTGTCGGCGGACGAGGTAATCATATTTATCGTTTTGGAAGAGTTCGGAGGTAGTGAATAATTGAGTGAGTCATAACCCCAGTGGGGCCATCTTTATCCCAGGCCGTACCAGCGATATCAAGGTGAAGCCAAGGGATTTTTTTGTCTATGAATTCGTAGAGGAACAAAGCTGCGGCAATCGCTCCTGCTCCTTTCCCAATATTGGCTAAATCGGCGACGGAGCTTTTGATTTCTTCACTGTATCCAGTATACAACGGGAGGAAGTGTGTGTCTTCTCCGCAGTCTTGGGTGGCTTTGGCAAAATCTTTGTTGTTTTTGCTGTTGTTACCAAACGCTCCAGTGATTTTTGTACCCAAAGCTCCAACTACGGAGCCTGTTAAGGTGGCGATGTCTATAATAAAGTTTGGTTTGTAATGCTTTTGGGCGTAGGCGATACCATCAGCGAGGACCATGCGACCTTCCGCATCTGTGTTAAGAACTTCAACCGTTTTTCCAGAGTAAGTTTTAACAATGTCGCCGGGCTTCGTAGCTTTTCCAGAAGGTAAGTTTTCGGAAGCACAGATTATCCCAACAAGATGAAGAGGTAATTTTAGCGCACTAGCGATTTGTAAGATGGCGATGACTGTGGCGCCACCGATCATATCAAATTTCATCTCGTGCATATCTTTTGATGGCTTGATGGAAATACCACCACTGTCAAAAGTAATTCCTTTTCCGATAATCGCGATGGTCTTTTTGGCTTTAGGGTTGTAATCCATGAGAATCATTCGGGCTTCTTCGTCTGAGCCCTTGGACACAGATAAAATTCCGCCCATGCCAAGTTTAGCCATGTCAGTTTCGTTGAGTGATTTCACCGAGAACTTGTTTTCTTTACCAACCTTCTCCGCGGCTTCAGCTAGGGTGGTTGGTGTGAGTTTGTTGGCTGGTCGGTGAGCCAATTGTTTTAAAGTTTGTAGCGCTTCGCCAAAAACCAAAGCTTCTTTAATCTCGTTATCGATTTTTTTATCTGAAAACAGAACCAGAGTTTCGAGTTTATGTTTGTCGGCGTCTTCTAGTTTAGTGCGATGTTCGTGGAATCGAAATGAATCCTTAAAAGCGTTGCTTAAAATTTTTGGAGCAAGGATTTTTTCTTGGCCAGCAGGTAAGACGATGCCCGTAGTGGCGTGTTTGGTGATATGAGCACCGATAGCTTTGAAAATAGTTTTACTCGCGTCGGTATTTTTGTTTTTTCCGAGTTGGACTAACAAAATTCGTTCGGTAAATTTTCGATCTTGAGGATAAAACAGGACCGAGCTTCCAGCTTGGTCCGTTAAATCTGCAAAATTGAGGTGGTGATGAAGTGAATCTTTAAATCCACTTTTCTCCAATGACTTTAAAACAGTTTTGCCGATAACAGGGATGACGAGGAGGTTGAGTTTTGTTTGTCCGATAGTGTTTGTTTTAGAAGTCAGGATGTTCAGCATAGTGTTATAGATTAAGGGGTTTGATCTTCGTTGTCTGGAGTGCTCTCAGTTGAGGGCGCAGTTTGATTAATTTGTTCTGAGTTCGTTTGTTCTACTGGTGGGGCTAGGGTTGGAGTGGTTGGTGGCGGGGTCGTCACAAAAGTTTCTTCTTTGTGGAATAGGGCTGGTGGTAAATAGACAGAGTTAAAGGTGTCGGTTTTGGTCTCGCCGTTGTTGGTGACGTGTCTGACCCAGGTGGCCTTCATCGAACCATCGCTTTTTCTGTCGTACTGGACTGGTTTCTCGAGTTCGACTTCGCGATCGTCTTTGGTGCCGTAAAAGTCAAAGATTAAAGTGTTGGCGTCCTTGAGGTATGGCCAGACTAAGATAGCTCCGGGAGTATCGTTGGTGAATTTTAGATCAATCACGCCTGGATAAATTGTGGCGTCTGTTCCTTGGGGAGCATAGTATTGCACGGCGTAGGAGTGATTTTTGCGTTGGACAATAGGTAGGCCAGCGTTCATAGCAGCGCGGAAAGTGGTTGAGGAGACTTGGCATAGTCCACCACCGAGTTCCGGCACGGTTCCAGAGGCTTTAATCACGAGTTCTGGAACAAAACCAAATTCCTTCTCAACAGGGCCTAAATATTTGTTAAAACTAAATTCTTCCCCAGGCATAATAATGACGCCTTTGAATTTTTCTACTCCAACCGCGATATTGATACGACGGTTTTTAGGACTCCCGTTAAATTTAGATTCACCATGACCAACTAGTTCGCGAATGCCGAGGTTGTTTGTGGCCGCGAGTGGCTTTCGAGGCTGGACAATTGCAATTGCTAAGTCAGTGTTTTGATAACCTTCTTCTAAGGCCGCGATGATATTGAAGGTTGTGGTGTAAGCGTCAACTGAAATCCCCAAGGTTGGGGGAGTGAAGCTTACTGCTCGGTTATTTTTAATTGTGAGTTCAGGATTTTCCGATTTACTCTCAATACTTTCGGCTTGCTCTTTAACCCAGCGATATATTAACTCAGGATTGTAGCGATAGGTTTGGTAAGTAGAATTAGCGGGGCGTTTACTACCTAGATAATAGTAGCCAACTAAAGTGTTGAGAGACTGTCGCGGAATTAATATAGTGGAGGCTCGTTGTCGTTTGTACGTTCCAGCCCATGCCTTAATAGTGGATTCGCTTGCAGTTAAAGAATACTCATCTTTAGAGACAGTGAGTGTTCTGGTTTCATCTTGAGCAAAGCTTGTTGTTGGCCCAACAAAAAACAGACCAGCGACGAAGATGGTTGAGCTAAAAGTTAAAGCTAATTTATAGTTGACGAGGGGCATTAAGATTTTAAATTGATAGTGATTGTGTTTTTAGGGAGGTGAGCGGAGATTTTATCTGCCCACTCTATGACGGTTAGTGTTTGGGGTTGGCCCCAAAACTCTGTCAGGCCAAGGTTTTCTGCTTCGGTAAAGGAGGTGGTTCGATAAAGGTCGAGATGGTATAGTCTTACTTCCCGATTTTTAAGCTTAGGGTTGGTCAGGCGGCCAGTGAATTCTTGAAGTAAAATGTAGGTAGGGCTGGTAATGGTTTTTGGGATACCGAGAAGCTTGCCTAGTTTTTGGGTGAAAGTTGTTTTACCAGCTCCAAGGTCGCCGACTAGGGCAATAATCTCTGAGCCTTTAAGGTTATGAACGAACCTTGGTAAAAAAGAATCAATCTCCGATATATTGAGTGAGTACTTATGTTCCATTTCGGCCTGAATTTGCATAGAGAATATCTGTATTGTAGCGAGATTGACCGAAATAGTAAACTGAGATATAGTGTAGAGCTCAATAATCTCGCTTAAGTCTCTCTATAATAAATGGACGATAAAATTCAAAAACAAGCCGTCGATTTTTTGCGTAATGCCCAGACAGTGGGGGTAGTGGTGCAGTCCAACGCTAATCTCGACAAAGTTGCGACCGCAATAGCTTTATATCGAATGCTTGAATTACAGGGTAAAGCTGTGAGTTTGGTTTCAGCGATGCCTTTACCTGAGGTCACCTCATTTTTAAGTGGTGGTATTGCTCCAACAACCGCCTTAGGTGGCACTGCGTCTTTAGAGTTGATTGTCTCCACAAAATCAGCAAAACTTGACCAACTTAGTTATCAGGTTGAAGAAGATGGTATTCATATTTTTTTACATCCTCGAGAAGGCTTATTTAAACAGGGCGATGTTCAGGTCCAAGAAACTTCCGCACCACTCGATGCTTTAGTTTTAGTGGGGGTAAGTACACCAGAGGATCTTGGGGTTATCTATCAACAACATGCGGATCAATTTTTTAATACACCCAAAATCGTTTTTGATACGAGCCCTGACAATACTTACTTTGGAACGGTGAATGTAGTTGATGTCACTGCGAGTTCTCTAGGCGAGCTTGTTACAGATTTATTACTTTCAACTGAGCCAGGTTGGGTTCAGGGTGAAGTCGCGACTGCATTGCTTGCAGCTATTACCGCCAGTACTAATAGTTTTCAAAGTGTGAAGACAACTCCTCGAACTTTTGCTTTAGCTTCAGATTTAATTACAGCTGGGGCAAAACAACAAGAGGTTGTGAAGCATCTTTACAAAACAAAACCGTTCCCACTGCTTAAGCTCTGGGGTCGAGCTTTGGCTCGGGCGCAATTTGTTGAGTCAGCCTCCTTACTCTACGCGTTACTAACTGCGAGTGATTTTGAAAAAACCGAGACCACTCCTGAGTTTGCCGAAGGAGTACTTCAGGAACTTCTTGATAATAGTACTGGAGCTCAAGTGGTTGCTTTATTAGCAGAAGTCCCAAACGGTGTGAAATTAGTAGTCGCAGCTATGCCTCATGTTTCTCTTGCGAAGTTGGTTGAGTCATTAGGTGGAACAACCCTCTCAACTACGACCATTCGCAACTTGTATATTCAGCATGTTATTCAGCTTCCACTGTCGGACATCTCTCAGGCTGAGCAACAACTGCTTCGAGCTTTTCAAACCTAACGACCTGAAATTTCAGGTCGTTTTTTGTAAGATCGTGTTATAATAAAGAGGCAAGTTACTTTTCTGAAACAAAAATGAACAACAATTTTCTAAGTAGTAATCCTCAAGATTTACAGCGGGCATTGCAAGACGAAACTCGAGAGATGCAAGAACGTGAAGCCGCTTCAAGGGCCAAGTCTTTAAACTTGCCGTACATTAATTTGCATAACTTTCCGTTAGACTTGAATGTCTTATCTTTATTTACAGAAGAGGAAGCCAAAGAGATACAGGCCGTACCATTTTATAAAGATGGGAGATCGGTTAGAGTGGCCACTGTTAATCCTAATAACCCACTGCTCCAGCAAAAATTGGCCGAGTTGAATAAGTATACTTTTTCTTTGTATCTCATATCTCAATCAAGTTTCGAACAAACACTGCGCTTCTATGGAAAAGTCATGGTTGTAAAAACAACCTTCACAGATTCTATCCAAATTGAAAGCGGGGTTGATTATCCTCAGGTCTTGCGTGATTTAAATGAAGCCGATCAATCGAAAGTCACGCCACTCCAGCTCTTAACGAATTTTTTTGGCGCGGCTTTATCTTTTGGCGCTTCCGATGTCCACATTGAACCGGAAGAATCTTTTGTAAAAATTCGATTTCGTATTGATGGCGTTCTCCAAGACTTATTACACATCCCTAAAACCACTCAACGTGCTTTAACTGCTCGAATAAAGTCGTTATCAAATTTAAAATTGAACATCGATAATTTACCACAAGATGGTCGGTTAACCGTGTATAAAGGTCAGGACAAGATCGATGTGCGTGTCTCAACGTTGCCTTCCGCTTATGGCGAAGGAGTCGTGATGCGCTTGCTCGGAACAGGGACTCAGGGTTTGAAAATTGAAGGACTTGGATTACAAGGCAAAGCCTTAAAAGTTGTTCGTGATGGTTTAGATCAACCAAATGGCATGATTATTACCACTGGTCCAACTGGTAGTGGTAAAACTACAACTTTATACGCCTTTTTAAACCAGCTAAATGTGCCGGGAGTAAAAATTATTACACTTGAAGACCCGGTTGAATACAAGTTGGAGGGAGTTCAGCAAACACCAATTGATCACAATGCTGATTTTAGTTTTGCGAAGGGGTTAAGAGCAATTTTAAGACAAGATCCTGATGTTGTTATGGTTGGTGAAATTCGTGACGCTGAAACTGCAGAAACTGCATTACAAGCGGCATTGACTGGTCATATTGTGTTATCGACATTGCACACCAACGATGCTTCTGGCGCTATTCCTCGTTTAGTTACAATGGGAGCCAAGCCATTTATTATTGCTCCAGCGCTGATGGTGGTTATTGCTCAGCGCTTGGTTCGTGTTTTATGTTCAACTTGTAAAAAAGAAACAACGTTAGCTGAACCGCTACTAAAAAAAGTTCATGAAATTATAGACGCGATTCCTAAAAATGCTGAAGTCGAAGTTCCGGCAAAGTTTGTGTTTTATAACGCACCTGGTTGTGAGGCTTGTCATGGTCTTGGGTATAAAGGACGTCTAGGTATTTTTGAAGTCATTGGTGTGACCGAACCGTTAAAGGAGTTGATAATGGCTAGTGCCTCAGCTGGACAAATTCGCACGTTGGCTCAAAGTGATGGTATGATAAGTATGACTCAAGACGGCTTACTAAAAGCTTTAAACGGAGTTACTGATGTTGAAGAAGTTTTTCGCGTAGCTGGCGATTAATATTATGACAAAACTATGAAAATCAAAGATTTGATGACTAAAAATGTAATTACGGTGAAGCCAACTGATACCGTAAATCAAGTGGCCGACGTTCTCTCCGAGCATCATTTTACAGGGGTTCCTGTTGCAGACGAAGAGGGCAAGCTTCTTGGTTTGATTTCAGAACGTGATTTCATTGCCTCGGATTCCAAAATTTATTTACCGACCTACATTAAACTTTTAACAGAGTTTGATTTTATTAAGCATGATGAGAAGCGTTTATCTCCGGCTGTGCAAAGCATTATTAATGCAACAGCCAAAGACATTATGAATAGTGAGCCCGTTACAGCAAATGCAGAAATGGATATTGAAGAGTTGGCGAACTTGTTTGGTCAAAAACGTGTAAATCCAGTTCCAGTGGTCGATCAAAACAACAAACTAATTGGAATTATTTCTCGAAGTGATCTGATAAAACTTTTTTCGTTGAAGCACTTGAAAATTTAGTGAATTTGTGCTATACTTAACGTAACAAAATATTTAAGTAAGAAACAAAAAGAGAAAAGAAAAGTTATATGCCAAAATCATCTGCTCAAAAGAGAGCTATTGACCAAAAAGTCGGTGTGGCAGAGCGTGACTTACGCTCTGCGTTTGCGTTTGTAGCAAAAAAACGTGCCAATATTTGGTTTACTGCTGCTGGTGTCTTATTTGTTCTAGGGATTGCTTTCGCATTCTTAACGGTTGGTGATAGCGCCATGCAAGGAAATGCGGCGTTTTTGAGAGCCTCGACTTCTGCTCCTAACAGGACTGCAACTTCAGGGACAGCGAGCGTTCCAGTTCCATTACATCCATCATATTCCGATCCGACAACCGGTATCGTTCCATCTGGTGTCTCAGGTTCAACAGCGACCCCAACGACTCGGGTGGCAAATCCTACAACAGGAACCACAAGTGGAAATACTCCAACAGTTGGCATTAATAATACCGCAGGAAACCCTTACGCCGATTATAGTCGAGATTGTTCATGGAAACGACCCGACCAATGTGCTGTAACTATTGAAGCCGCGACAAGTTCGGTTCAGGGTCAGCAAATGGATTTTAAAGTTTACGCAACGCCACAAGTAAAACAGTGTGGACCTGGTGATCCAGGGTACATTGCTGGTAATCCAAACAGCTGTCAGTATATTTTAATGTTATGGCCAAGTGTACAAATTGATTGGGGAGATGGTTCTAAACAGAGTTCAAGCATTCGTACAGCTTATAAGCATGCATACTTAACAGCGGGGACCTACACCGTTACTGTTAACGCTCGATACAACAGACAACAATTTTTCTCACCCGATGGTTCTGTGACACCAATTGAATCGTATAATATTGCTCCGGTTACCAAAACAATTACGGTTACCGCTGCGTCATCGGCTGTGTTAAGAACTTCTCTTAATTCAGGAAGTAGACCAGCAGGTGCAGTATCCCAAAATGCCCGAGCAGTGGAATTTGCGAAAATTGATATCACAAACCCAACAAGCAGCGTTAAAACTCTAAACGCCGTATTGATTGGTTGTAAAGATGGTTATGCGCCACAACGAAACAATGGTACTGCAGCGCCACAGCCTTTTGCCTCAAACAAGTTCTTCACAGTCCAGAGTACGAGTGGTGGAGGACAGGCGGTGACATTCTCTAGTGCTCGTGAGTTTTTTGGAATGTTCCCTGGGGCGCAATTCCAATTTGATTCTCAACTTCTCTTAAAGTGTATGGGTGGAGCATTTAGAGCAGGAGCTCGTTCAGGCAACAGTGCGATTACAGTTCCTGCGAATGGAACAACCACTGTCAGTTTGATTGCTGATGTTGGTCAGGTTGATCCTTGTACCAGGCTTCAACTGGGTATAATGGCTGGTTACGAAGGCGGGGGAAGTGGTCCGTTAATTGCCAACTCAACGATGGGTAATCTTCAAATCGTTCCTGGAACCAATCCATTAACCGGAGAAACCTGTACTGCCGCCACGGTTGGTGGTAGTGGAGCTGGGGCAACTGGTGGTTCAGCTTCTGCGGCCGCAGCTTCTAAAACTCCTGCGAGCACTGGAACATCGGGGACCAAAGGAACTCAAACTAGTAATACTGGCGGAAAATAATAAATCATTTCAAAACTACGGCTTAACGGCCGTAGTTTTTTATTTCCCCAAGCTCAAAAAACCCGCTACAATAAAGGATATGCCGACAAAAAAAGCTCAACATCGATACATGTTAATCGACGGAAACGCCCTCATTCACAGGGGTTTTCATGCTGTGCCATATCTCACTAATAAATCTGGTGAACCGACGAATGCAGTTTATGGTTTTACCATGATTCTTCTTAAAGCTATAAAAGATTTAAACCCAACTCATATTGCATGCGCTTTTGATTTAGATGGACCAACGTTTCGTCATGAGAAATATGCTGACTACAAGGGTACTCGAGTTAAGTCTGCACAAGAACTTTACGACCAGATTCCTCGAGTCAAAGAAGTAGTTCGCGCTTTGAATATTCCAGTGTTTGAGTTAATGGGCTTTGAGGCGGATGATGTATTAGGAACTTTGGCTAAGAAAATTTGTGTGGAGCATAAAAATACTTGTGATGTTATGATCGCCACTGGCGATATGGACGCCCTTCAGCTCGTGGACAAGTGCGTTAAGGTATACACCCTGCGTCGTGGTATTACCGACACCGCTGTTTATGACGAAAAAGCAGTGGTTGATCGTTATGGTTTAACTCCTAGCCAGATGATTGATTACAAAGCGTTGCGCGGTGATCCTTCTGACAACATCAAGGGTGTTGCTGGGATTGGAGAGAAAGGTGCCGTCGCACTTCTTCAAGAATTTAAAAGCATCGATAATTTATACAAACAGATTCACGCTAATAAAGTTGGTGACAAAATAAAACCTCGAATTCTCGAGTTGCTAAAAGACCAAGAAGATTCAGCTCGTCTTTCTCATGAACTTGCGACTATTCAATGCGATATTCCTGTTGAGCCAGACCTTACCCCTTATGTGTTTAACGAAAAGGCGTTAAACGCTACTTTAGATTTGTTTAAAGAGTTGGAGTTTAAGAGCTTAGTCGCTCAGTTACCAAAGAGGTATGGAAGCAATGGTGCCAATGCAGTACAGTCAGTTGCCACTGTTTCAGAGGTCGAGCAGGAAAAAATCGTCCCCAGTCAAAAGAGTTGGAAGGCTGATTACGTATTTATAGATACCGAACAAAAGTTAGAAAAGTTTTTAGTTAAACTAAAACAACAAAATGAGTTTGCTCTCGATACTGAAGCAACTGGCCTAAATCCGATCACTGCTCGTTTAGTGGGTGTGTCATTTAGTTTTGAGCAAGGTACGGGATATTACATTTCTGCCGAACTCTTGAAAAAAAGCAAAGAGCTTCAAGAGATTATTGCTAATCAAGCAGTTAAAAAGATCGGCCATAATATCAAGTACGATTACGCGGTGTTACAAAATGAACATTTGACCATGGGTAGTGTCTATTTCGACACCATGATCGCCTCATATTTGCTAAACGCTGGAACTCGCCAGCACGGTTTAGATGCCCTGGCTTTCAACGAACTTGGCCATCAAATGCAGCCTATCGAAGAATTGATTGGTAAAGGCAAGGATCAAATTGGGATGCAGGATGTTGATCCAGTGAAAGTAAGTTGGTACGCGGCAGAAGACGCCGACGCCACTTTTCGCTTAAAAGAGCTTTATCAACCACGTCTCAAAGAAGAGGGCGTTGAAGATATTTTTTATAACATCGAAATGCCACTGATTGAAGTCTTGGCTTCTATGGAGCGATGGGGAATTAAGGTTGATGCTGAGTTACTAAATAAGTTATCAATAGAAGCTGAAAAAACTATCAACGCTTTAGAGAAAGACATTTATAAACTAAGCGGGGAAGAGTTTAATATTGCTTCACCAAAACAATTAAAAGAAGTTTTGTTTGAAAAGTTGCGATTGTATTCTCCCGATAACAAAAAAACAAAAACAGGGTTATCGACAGCAGCTGGAGAGTTAGAAAAAATGATCGATCAGCACCCCGTTATTCAAAAAATTCTTGAATACCGTGAACTAACTAAGCTTCAGTCAACGTACTTACTGGCCTTGCCAAAGTTAATAAATGAAAAGACAGGGCGCATTCATACAAACTATAATCAAACTATAGCGGCGACTGGGCGGTTGTCGAGTACGGATCCAAATTTACAGAATATTCCTGTGCGTGGAGTGGGTTTGGGTTCAGAAGTTCGCAAAGCGTTTATAGCAGAAAAAGGCTGGACGCTTTTATCGCTCGATTATTCACAGATTGAGTTGCGTGTGGTGGCTCATATTGCTCAAGACAAAACCATGATGCGGGTTTTCCAAAATGATGAAGACATTCATACTGAAACCGCGATGGCTGTGTTTAAAGTGCCGGCAGATGAAGTGACTCCTGACATGCGTCGTGACGCCAAAACTATCAACTTCGGTATTCTGTACGGACTCTCAAGCTTTGGTTTATCAAGTCGCATTGGCGAGGTAGGGCGTAGTGAAGCCAAAGCTTTTATTGAGGCTTACTTTGAAGCTTATCCAGATGTAAAACGCTATATGGACTCGATTAAGACAGATGTTAACAGAGACGCTTTTGTAAAAAATGAATTGGGCCGAACCAGGCATTTTCCAGAAATAAAATCTAGTCAGTTTTTTATTCGAGCAGCAGCAGAACGAGCGGCAATTAATTTTCCAGTACAAAGTTTAGCTGCGGACATCATAAAAGTTGCTATGATTAATGTTGATAAAGAGATAGAAGGACATGAAGCAGAAATAAAAATGTTATTGCAGGTTCATGATGAATTAGTTTTTGAAGTTCGAGAAAATATGGTGGAGAAATGGGCTAAAAAAATCAAGCCAATCATGCAAGAGGCGATTAAATTATCTGTACCAGTGCGGGTTGAAACCAAAGTGGGTAAAAATTGGGGCGAAATGGACAAGCTTGACATATAACTCAAAAAAATATCTTCATCATGGGACTATGTGGTATAATAGGGGGCTGGGTAAAATAACTAATTGTTAGGAAACAAAGAATGACTAATTTAAAAAGGATAGGAACAGGTTTAATTGCATTTATTGTGGCTTTTTCGCTCCCAAGCTTAGCTTTTGCTGCAATCACAGTAGGCTCTACTTCTTTAACAACAACCTCAACGTTAAGTCTTCAAGGTGGTAATGTTGGTATTGGAACTAGTGTTCCAGGAAAGGTATTGGAAATTAACTCTGCTACTGGGGCAAATTTGCGACTTACGTATAATGACAGCGACGGTTCAGCCGCTAATTATGGAGATTTATCAGTGACCTCAAGTGGGGACGTGACCCTCGCACCTAGTGGTGGTGACTTAAACGTTACCGGTAATGGTATTTACAGTGGATTGTTAGCCGTCGGAGGAAGTTCAATTGACTCAACGGTTTATTTAAATTTATTAAATACTGGCGCTTATGGTGGTGATGGCGTGACTCGATATGGTTATTCTGCCGATTTAACCGCTACGGATTTATCAAATGTTACTGCGGGTTATTTTTCAGCGGGAAGTTCTTATGGAGTTTCTGGAGCAGATCATAATGTTTTAACTGGTCTTGACGTGCATACAAATTTTACTGGGGCAGGACGGGTAGATAATTCTCAAGGAATTTATATCCAAGTCGCTAACTCTAGCACTGGTAATATGAAGGATGCATACGGTATTTATAATCAAATACTAGGTTATAATGTAGCAGGTACCAGTGGGCCAACTACTAATGCAATACTTTATTACGGTGATTTAGTAAATACATCATCATCAAATTCGTATCAGTCTGCCTCAATTTTCCATGGTAAAATTAGAACCTTAGGTGGAACCTCTGGTTATGGCACGGCTTATGGTTTAAATTTATCTGGTTGGAGCACCCCCGGAGCTACTGTGACTACCAGTTATGGTATTTATATGGATAACTCAATTGATATCGGTACAACAAAGTACGCTCTTTATTCCGATTCAAACTCTAACTCATATATCAAGACCAATTTAGGGCTGGGGACTAATTTGCCAACTGAACAGTTAGATATAAACTCTAACAATATTCGTATAAGAACAGCAAAAACCCCGGCTACCGCTGCCGAGGCCTGTAACCAAGGAGAAATTTCTTGGGATGCAAGTTATATGTATATTTGCATAGCTGATAACTCGTGGCACCGCAGTGCTCACGCAACTTGGTAGTATAAAAAGTGATAAACCCGCCATTACGGCGGGTTTTAAAGTAATTAAAATATTCATGTTATAATTAACATTATGAATATTAATCTGAAACATATACAAAAACTTACAGCCTCCGTGATCGTTCTTGCGATTGTGTTTGGCTTGGGTGCGTTAACTGCCAAGTTTTATCGACCGATTGTCGAGGCTGCTCCTAACGACCCGTTAGCAACCACAGTCACTGTAAATGATGACGTTTTCGCAGTTGAAGTTACGGCAACAAAAATTTATATAGGTGGGAACTTTACACAAGTAAATGGCGTAGGCAGAAATTATTTAGCCGCTTTAAATTTAGATGGAACTCTCGATGCTTCCTGGGATCCTAATGTAGATGACACTGTTTTAGCAATTTATGCTACTGATACTGCCGTATACGCTGGTGGTAATTTTGGAACAGTTAACGGTGCTACTACTAGAAGTCGAGCTGCTGCTTTTTCTATTGCTAACGGAGTGAATACTGGTACAGCAACAGCCTGGGATCCAGAGTTAGATGGGAACGTTTTAGCGATCACTGGAAGCGGCACAAAGATCTATTTAGGTGGTGAGTTTACAGATGTTAACGCCGGAACAACCAGGAATAGCATCGCAGCCGTCGATTCGACTACTGGCGCGGTTGACGCAGCTTGGAATCCAAATCTTAGCGGTGCTGTTGAAGAAATATTGATTAATGACTCAAAGGTTTATGCGGTTGGGCTTTTTGATAATGTAAATGGATTAACTCCGAGAGGTTATGGTGCAGCTTTCAACTTAGCGGATGGAGCTGATGTCGGTACTGCTTTGGCTTGGAATCCTGCAACAAATGGTGATGTGGATGATATTGCTTTCTACAATAATCAAATATATATAGTTGGTGAGTTTACGCAGGTTGGTGTGGAGTTAATAAACTATGCGGCAAGGGTGCATCCGACTACGGGAGCAATAGATAACTCATGGGATCCTGAAGCTGACGGATCTATTTTTGCGATTTCTATCTCGGATGATGGAAATATTTTCCTCGGAGGTGCTTTTGATAATCTTGGCGGGGTTGATCATAAGTGGGTTGGGTTAGTCGATAGTACTGATGGCTCTGCTTCTTCTTGGGATCCAGTACTGCGCATTGCGGTTATAGATACGGTATATGATTTAGGTATATCAGATACCACTGTGGCAGTTGTTGGGGATTTCAATAGGGTAAACGGAAGCGCGGACCATGCAAACTTTGCTCAATTTGAATTTCCCGAAATTGAATTTACTGCAAGCACATCAAATGGCCTTGAGTCAGCTACAGCTGTAAATATTGAGGTTAGTTTAGATTTTGCAGCAGATATTGATACAACTGTGGCTTATGCAGTTACCGGAGGGACCGCTACTGGCGCCGGTACGGACTATACCTTAGCTTCAGGCACAGCAACTATCCTTGCGACTGAGACTACGGTAGACATTGCCACCACTGTTGTTAGTGATTTAACTGACGAAGTTGATGAAACGATTATTATAACCCTTACCAATCCAACAAACGCTTTCTTGGGAACCAATACAACCCATACTTATACAATTACCGACGACGATGAGGCTATAAGTGCCGGTGGTTCTTCCAGTGGTTCGAAAGCTGTAAGTTCAGAATCTCATCCACAGGGGACTGTAATAAATATTGATGGGACTTTGTATACCATCATGAAGAATAACCAAAATCAAGTAGTTCGCAGACCTTATACATCCGCTGGAGCTTTTCTTTCTTATGGTTTCAATTCCTTTGGGATAGTTGTTGAAGCTAGTGAAGCAGACAAGAATCTTAATGTAGGCGATTTTATTCCTCCGCAAGATGGTAGGGTGGTTTGTTCTGATAGAGGATCAGATCTAGGGACTTGCTACCTAATTACCAATAGACAAAAAGCAGGTTTTGTATCTGAAGATGTCTTTGCTGGCTCAGGATTTAGCTTCGAGAATGCAATTTATGGTGACATTTCATTTTTGTCTACAACTTCTAATATAGAAACTGCTTCGCAAGCTCACTTACCAGGAACTATAATTTTGAATAATAACACTATCCAGCTAGTTTCTAATTCTGGGTTGTTAGGCTTCCCATCTTTTGAAACTTTCTTGTCTTGGGGATACGATCTCAGTATGGTCATACCATCAAATAGTTTTGATACTTCTTTAGTCCAAAATTCAGTTGTTGGACTTCGCCAAGCCGGTCAGATATTGATGAGTTATTAGTTAAAGTAATTTAGTTTAACCAAAACCGCCCTGATGGGCGGTTTTATTATTGAAGTTTAGCGATAGCTTTGGCTAAACGGCTCTTTTTGCGAGAAGCGGTGTTCTTGTGGATTACACCTTTCTTAGCAGCTTTGTCTAAAGCGGCCATCGCAGCTTTTAAGGTTTCGACTGCAACATCTTTTGTGCCGGCAGTGATTGCTTTTTTGGTTGTTTTTACAGCGGACTTAAATTTGTCCTTAGTAATGGTGTTATAAGCTTTGCGGCGGGCTGCTTGGCGCATGGCTTTGGCAGCGGACTTAGTATTTGGCATAGGAAAGTATAGTGTGATTACTCAGCTGTTTAGGCAGGTGAGCGTGGATTAATAAATTTTTAGATGGTCTTGTTGCCGCAGCATTGGCAACAAATCAGTTTGGTTTCCAAAGAATACCACATTCTATCAAAGTTGACAAGAGCTTCTACCTTCTATAAACTTCTCATTATATGTCAGCAATATCACGAAAAAATAACTTCTTCTATTACTACAGCACTCACAAACAGAGGCTGTGGTAAGTTTGTAATCCAAAAGATTGTGTATTTCCCACCGCCCCCTGTGGCGGTTTTATTTTTGGTTAAGGAGGAAGGTTGTGGAAGATAATGACCGAGAACAAAAGGTTGCTTGGAAAGAGGAGTTTTGCGAGAAAAGTCCCAATGGTCGCCATGAAGAAGGATCAACTGGTTCTTGTGGTCACAAAGACCTAGGTGGTCCGCAATGGATAAACTGCAAGTACTGCGAGCGAGGTCTGTACCGGACCGGTAAGCAGGGTTGGTATTAGGAGGATACCCGACAACAAATTGTTGTCGGGTATCATTTATTTCTTTTTCAATTTTCTGAGCTTGGTGATTTCAGTAAGACGATCGCGAAGTTGAGCGGCAAGTTCGAATTCCAAGTTTTTTGAGGCCAAGTCCATTTGATCGTTAAGTTCATCGACGTAGTACTTGAGTTCATCTGGTTTCATTGTGGTGACATCGACTTCTTTAAGGTTGTCTACTGGAACTTCTTCTTTGCCGCCACTCATACGAGTATCGGAGATTGCTTTTATAATAGAGGCGGGGTTGATGCCGTTTTTGGCATTGTAGGCTTCTTGGACTTTACGACGACGAGTAGTTTCTTTAATGGCGCGATCCATCGAGCCAGTGATTTTGTCCGCGTACATTATAACGTGTCCATTTAGATGACGAGCAGCACGCCCCATAATCTGCATAAACGCTGTTTCACTGCGCAAGAACCCTTCTTTGTCAGCGTCTAAAATGGCGACCAAAGAAACTTCAGGAAGATCGAGTCCTTCACGAAGCAGGTTAATACCGATAATGACATCGTAAACACCAAGACGTAAATCACGAAGAATTTCTAAGCGTTCAAAAGTTTCAACTTCAGAGTGAAGATACTGCGCTTTGATTCCAGCTTCTTTGGTGTACTCTGCAAGTTCTTCCGACATGCGCTTGGTTAAAGTTGTCACAATAACGCGTTCGTGTCGGCCGACTCGTTCTTTGATTTGTTCCATAAGGTGATCAACCTGATTTTTGATTGGTTGAATTTCAATAGTTGGGTCGAGTAAACCAGTCGGACGATTAATTTGTTCACTGACTGTAATTTTTTTAAGCTCCTCCGGTGGAGGGAGTTTCTTTAGTTTTTTGTTTTCGTTTTCATTTAAGCTTTTTTGCAGTTCATAAGGTCCAGGAGTAGCAGAAACGTAAACAACCTGATTTACTTTACCTTCAAATTCAGCAAACTTAAGCGGACGGTTATCCAGTGCGCTTGGTAATCTAAACCCGTAGTCTATTAAGGTGGTTTTACGAGATTTATCACCTTCGTACATGGCGCCAACTTGAGGAATGGTTTGATGTGATTCATCTATAAATAGCAAAAAGTCGTCGGGGAAGTAGTCGATGAGGGTCGAAGGGGGATCACCGGCGGCACGGCCTTCCATAACTCTGGAATAGTTTTCAATCCCAGCAACAAATCCGGTATTGGTGAGCATTTCTAAATCAAAGTTGGTGCGTTGTTCAAGGCGAGCCGCTTCTAAAATTTTTCCTTGGCTGCGCAAGAGCTTCAATTGATCAAACAATTCTACGCGAATATTTTCAATACCAGCTTTTACTTTATCTTCAGGGGTAACGAAATGCTTAGCTGGAAAAATTGTAAATTCATTTAGTTGTTCCAGAGCTTCACTGCTAACAATGTGTAACCGCTCGATTTTTTCAATTTCATCACCAAAAAATTCGAGACGGATAATGCTGTCTTCTCCTGCGAGAACGATTTCTAAAGTGTCACCTTGCAAGCGAAAAGTTCCGCGACGTAAATCGTAACCGTTGCGTTGGAATTGCAAGTCAGTAAGTCGACGTAAAAGTTTGTCGCGTTTGTATTCTTTACCCTTTTCAATTTTAAGAGCGAGTTCTAAGTAGTTTGCTGGGTTACCCAAACCATAAATACAAGAGACAGAGGCGACGATTAAAACATCTGGACGTGAGAGTAATGATTGAGTGGCGGCGTTGCGCAGTCTATCTATTTCCTCGTTAATTTGAGTTTCTTTTTCAATGAATGTATCAGAGCGGGGAATGTAAGCTTCTGGTTGATAGTAGTCATAGTAGCTTACAAAGTAGTGAACCGCATTGTTTGGAAAAAATTCTTGGAATTCACTAGCTAATTGGGCAGCTAAAGTTTTGTTGTGACACATTACCAAAGTTGGCTTTTGGATTTGATTGACCACATTAGCCATCGTAAAAGTTTTACCACTACCAGTCACGCCTAAAAGAGTCTGGTGTTTGTACCCAGACTCCAAAGAGTTTAGTAAGCCTTTAATGGCTTTTGGTTGGTCACCAGCTGGCTGATATTTAGTTTCGAGTTTAAATTGCATGAATTGAGTATAGCTAAAGTATACGAGTCTTGTCTAAAAAAAGACGAAAGCATGTTTCAGCTTTCGTCATCATCCTTCCAAAAGGAAGGAGGTAATGGATCTCTCTCAAATCTCGCCAGTCGTCGTTGAGCGCTTAGCCGCGGCTTGACCCTTTCTTTTAAATATAATGCCTTGGCGTTACGGATGAGATGGACGGTCTTGGTAGAAATCACTGCGGTTAGTGTTCGCTGAGCCGTCCAGAGGAGTATTCCTGTTTTATGGGCTCCCAAGAACGCGAAGTAGATCGGCCACAGGAACACAGCCATTGCCAAAGCGGGTCCACTAACCATACCATCAGGATCCATGTCCATGTGAAATCTCTGATAGGCGTCTTTCCCTCCCTTGTATGCACCATATAGGTACAGACCGAAGGTAAGAATAAAAAGAACCGTTGGCCCCCAAGTTGGTTCAGTTCCGTATTGGTACATCATGAGTCCTCCTAGTTCGGCGGTGGCCGATCAGGGAGCATATCATATTGTCGCTTCTTAATCAATGCCTTATAATACTTTCATGGAAAACGTTATTGAAGTAAACCAGCTCCAGAAGACCTATCCGTTACCTCGAGCCGAACGAAAAACTAAAGGATCTACTTTCGAAGCCGTTAAAGGCATCTCATTCTCTGTAGAAAAGGGTGAGATTTTTGGTATTCTCGGACCCAATGGTGCTGGCAAGACTACCACATTAGAAATTTTAGAAGGGATTAAAAGGCCTTCAAGTGGCACCCTTACCGTACTTGGTCTTGATGCTGTAAAAAATGTTGATGCGGTAAAAAAACGTATCGGCGTTCAGCTTCAAAGTAGCGAGTATTTACCAAACTTGTCTTTAGCAGAACAGATTAATATGTTTGCTGCCCTTTATGAGCGTAAAGTTAATCCGCTTGAGCTTTTAGGATTTGTTGGCTTAGCGGAAAAGGCTGCGGAACAAGTTCAAAATTTATCAGGTGGCCAGAAGCAACGTTTCACTATTGCTACATCGTTGGTAAATGACCCGGAAATTCTATTTTTAGATGAACCAACTACGGGACTTGATCCACGTGCCCGTCGTGATTTGTGGAAGCTTATCCGTGAAATCAACACTAAAGGAATTACGGTCGTTATCACCACACACTACATGGAAGAAGCTGAATATTTATGTAATCGCGTGGCGATTATGAACAAGGGTATGATCTTAACAATCGATGATCCTCGCAAGCTCATTGATGATTTAGCCCATACTACCCAAGTCTCCTTTTTCACTAATGAACCAGTTGATGAGAGCTTCTGGAAAAACATGCCAGAAGTTGAGAAGGTTTACAGCAAGTATCCAAAAGTGATTTTAGAGATCTCGTCTTTAGATCATATTGGCAATATTATTACTGTTCTTAAAAATAACAAGATTGAATTTAGTGGATTTGTTGTGAAGACGGCGACGCTAGAAGATGTCTACTTAGATTTAACTGGCCATGAGCTAGAAGTGGAGCATTCGTAATATGAGCAGAGCCTTTTTACAACTTTTTAAAGTAAATTCACTGTTGTTTTACCGAAATCCTGCCGCTTTGTTTTGGACAGTGGCCATGCCTGCAGGATTTTATACGTTGCTTTCGTTCGTCCCCCTGGAACGTTTAATTGGTACGAGTTATAACTACGCGACCTTCTTGCTTCCAGGTATGATCGCTTATGTCATCATGCAGGGTGGGATTTATGGTTTAGCCTATTGGCTGGTTGATATGCGTAGCCGGGGAGTAATAAAGCGTTTTATCGTTACCCCAGTGAAGCCGTATCAAATGGCGGTGAGTGTGGTGGCATCTCGTCTAGTTGTAATGTTGCTTCAAGTGGTGATGCTAACTTTAATTGGTGTTTTGGTTTTCCACGTTCCTTTTCATTGGAATATTCTTTCGATCGTTGCGTTTACTTTGCTGGGTGGAACAGTGTTCTTGATCTTAGGTTTGTTTATTTCATCTTTCGCTAAGACTTATGAAACCGCCGCACCAATTACCGCGGCAATCGGCTTGCCCTTAACAGCACTGGGTAATATCTTTTTCCCAATCGAGAAGTTGCCTGAGATTGTCCAGTGGTTAGCTAGAATTTTACCGATTACTTCTCTAGCTAATGGACTACGTAATGTTTATTTAGCTCCATTTGATTGGCATTTAGTTTACAAAGATTTTTTGGTGTTGTTATTGTGGGCGATAATTATGCTTGCTTTAGTTGTCTGGCGATTTAGACTGGAAGAATAATTTGGAAATAAAAAAACACCTCATGCGAGGTGTTTTTTAGTTGAAATTTGTGGAAGTGTACTCGATGGTGATTTTCTTACCGCCCTTGAATGAAGCTAGATTGGCTAAGTCAGTTGGAACCTTGTCTTTGGTGATGGCGATTAGTGGGATTTTGTTGGCAAACGCTAAACCTTGAGCCAAAGTCACCCCAACCCGTGTTCCTGTAAAAGACCCTGGTCCGCTGCACACGATAATTTTGGTGACTTCAGCGACCGAGACCTTATTCTTTTTCAAAAACTGTTGCAGATGATCGAGTGTTTTCCAGTTTTCATTATAAGCGATTTCAAAGTGTTGTTCTCTAACAACTTTATCAACCAAAGCAAATCGCATGGCTTTGAAATCGGTTGTGTCTATATATAAAATCATAATTTGGCGAGTTCCTCTCGAACGACAGCTCGGTCATCCCAATCAATATAGTTGCCATGAGCCACAGCCATTTTCTGTTCACTGCCTTTACCCGTGATCAAAACTAAATCGCCAGGCTTGGCTTGCTTAACTGCAAAGGCGATAGCTTCACGGCGGTCAAGAATAGCAAATAGGTTTTCGCCAATGACTTTGCCTTGCTCAAATGCTCCACTCGCGACTTCGTTGATGATCTCTTGAGGGTTGTCATCGTAAGGGTCTTCGTTGGTAACAATAACAACACCGGCCGTTTTACCAGCCATTTGTCCGAGAGTGTGACGACGGGCGCGATCACGACCACCACCCGTGCTTCCAAGAACATGAATTATGCGCTTTTTTGGCCACTGGGCAATTGTGTCATAGAGCGCTTGGAGAGAATAAGGCTCTGGGGCGTAGTCAATCAAAACTGTAAAAGGTTGGTCTTGAATAATTTCCATTCGACCTGCAACAACTGCAATTTTTTCGAGAGCAGTTTTACAAGTTTCAAGAGAAATATTTTGTGATTGTGCCACTGCGCTTGCCGCTAAAGCATTATAAACGTCGAATTGGCCTTTGAGCTGTAATTTAAATTGAGTATTTTGTAGTTGAAAACTGACACCGTTTGGCGTAGCTTCCACATTCGTTGCGAGTAAGTTAGCTGATTCATTTTTGATACCAAAACTAATATGTATTGTTGCTGGAAAATTGATGAAGTACTCAAAATGGTCATCATCTGCATTAGCGACAATAGCGGTTGGGCGTCCAGTATGGTTTTGTTTCAGCGCAGCGAACAATAAGCCTTTGGCTTTTTTGTATTGATCAAATCCCCCATGAGCTTCGATGTGTTCTGGGGTGAGATTGGTAAAGACAGCGACATCAAAGTTGATTCCTAAATGTCGGTTCTGTTCTAAACCTTGGCTGGAAATTTCTAATACTACGTATTCAAAGTTATTGCGTACCATTTCCCGAAGCCATTTTTGCATGAGCCAACCAGATGGGGTAGTCATCTTCATATCGTTGAGCTTCTCGGTATCAGAAACTTTAAAATTTACAGTTGAAATTAATCCAGTTTTATGACCAGCTTCTCCTAAGATGGCCGAGATTAAATTAACGGTTGTGCTTTTACCGTTTGTGCCAGTTACGCCAATAACTTTGATGTCTTTCGATGGATTGCCAAAATAGGCGTTCGCTAGTAATGCGATACCCCCGTGCCAGTAAGGTTGGAGAGCTTTGAATATTGAGCGGGGAATAACCGCTCGACCAATGTTTTTTAAGGTTTTTAACATAGATATAGTATATAGAAAAGTTGGAAGCATAAAAAGTCTGAGTATGTATGATTCTTCATAGACTTGTCTTTTTTCATTAAATTCAGTATAATGGCACAGCTTTGGGCAATGCCCCAAAACTAAGAAAATCAGAACGAGGAGGAATCGCCCAATGCGGTTTCAGAAGTCGGTATCTTTGCTCCTTTGCGCCTTGGTGGCGCTCGTCGGTTTGTCCTTCGAGGCTCAAGCTCTCGCTGTACGCGTGAAGGGAAATCCTTTCCAGGGTCTCAGCGCGATTCAGCAACCTGAGACAAGCAATGTGTTCTACGGCGTGAAGAATCAGCCTGAGAGCCTCTGGCAGTTGGCTGGTCCGGAAATCGTCCGGGTGGACGTCCAGGCCAATGGGTTGTGGTCCCAGACCACCGTCTTTACTGGAGAGCCGAAGACGACATTCGTATCGCTTGGTATCCAAGGCGGTGCGATTTTTGTGACGACGCTCGAAGGCGAGATCGTTATCGCCAGCATGGCGACGGGTGACGCCGTTAGTTACGACGGCCTCGTCCCGGGAGTTCGCTACGGACTCATCTTCGATGATCCGAGCATGACGGAAATCGGTGTCTACGACACCAATGATCCTCTTCGGCTCGTGCACTATCTCAATCGCTCCTCGGCGCGCTACATGCGGACCGAAGCGCCAGAAGCGGTAGCAGCGGGATGCTCGACGATCATGGCTCTGGGGCTACGTCGCGTTTGGGATGTGGACTTTCGGAGTTCGTCGGGCTCAACTCGCCGGTACCTCGTTGTTGATAGCGGAAACTTACTGTTGGCGCCAAGGCTGCTTCAGGTTAGTTACGACTTCACGTCGATGGCTAGCAGCGTGACAGTTATCGCTACCGGGAGTGTTGGTGAGAATTGGTTTGGTGGAGCCTACTCCAATCCCAATTTCTTCATCACAACGAAGGCCGGGCAGGTGAAGAAGATCAACGTCAATACCGGCGTGATCACGCTTGTCAGTACGACGGCAACACAACCTTTGTTCTACTCGGATTTGGTTGTCAGGACTGAGAGTGGCGTCCCTCAAGTATACTGCGTGGACTATTACGGAAGGCTTCGTAAGGTCAACGGCAATACCGGGGCGACGACCTTACTTGCTCAGCTTCCTGGCGCTTGCCATTCCATCACTCTCGACGGTAGTCTCTTGGTCATCACTGGCCAGGAATCCGCCTATGGTTTCAAAGCCTCCATCTGGAGGGTGAACTTTTCCGGAAGTACGGTAACCCTATTCGCTCAGGGCCCGGCATTTTCAGGAGCGTTCTATGGAATCACAGAGGCGAGTGGGGCGAACAACTACCACGTGATCCAGAACAACACTGGGAGCGTGATCCAGGTCAACTCATTCGCCGGACCATGGCCTTTCGTCTGTTCCGCGTCTGGTGGTCAGAACCAAGAGATCACCCGCGATGGTTCGCGGATGATTCTGGGTGACTTCTCTCAGGGGAGTATCCAGTTTTACTAGACCGAACCTGTCGTCGTTGGTCTCTCGGCCTCGAATCAGAAGCAATTCTGGTTCGGGGCTCTTTATTTATCTAAATTTATTCCGAACAAAAAACGTTCTAAGCTAGAACGTTTTGTAAGTGTTGTTGATAGAACTGTTGTACTTGTCTTTCTAAATCTTCTAGTGACCCGTTGTTGTCTATTATCACCGTCGCATGTTGTTTGAGTGAGGGAATGGCTGACTCTGTTGGTCCTTTGTGTTGCTCTATAAATTGGTCATAAGTTGTTTCGTTCTCACCATGTTTTTCTCCGCGACCTATCATCCTTTTGTATCGAGTTTCTGGAGCAACGTCGACATAGGCAACTGTTAGATCAAAATGCTTTTGCAAATAGTTTAAAGTTTCAGGGAATCTAATGCTGTCAAAAATTACAACTTCTTCGGGTTGATTCGCAATCAGTAGCCCTAAAGCAGTGTTAAAAGTTTCTGGTCCAAATCCTTGATTCATTAGTTGGGGAAGGAGTTGTAAGTTTTCACGATTTTTTTGCACTCCCCACATTTCCAGGTTTTGTTTTAAAAAATTGGAACTACTTGCTCTACCAATCTTTAAATTATTTGCACACTTTTCTAAAATTTTTATTGCGGTATCTTTACCACAGCTCATCTCTCCCACAAAAGCAATTACGTGTTTCATTAGGCTAATACTTCATCTGATTAATAAATCGATTGATTTTTCTGAGCACTCTGTACATTAAATAAGCGGAGTGGTTGTTGATTATATCATAGGCTCCTGCGTACTCAATCACGTAACCACCAAAACCTTGTTTGAAACGAGCGAAGCCAGCTTCTTTACCAACAGAGGTTTCCAGTCCATCGAAATCGTAGCCACTAAGGCCACGGCGCTTGGCATCGAGCATAGCAGTGTAGTGGAGTAAGTAGGGGGCCATGGTATTACGATGTTCATTTGATGATCCACCGAATAAATAAGTCCGAGTGCTACCAAAGTCTACCATCATTCCTGTAGCCACAATTGAGCCAGCATACATCGCTGAGTAAACCGAAACTGTTACTTCTGCTGTGTCTTGATGAGGTTTAAAGAAGTTTACGATGGTATCGTAGTAAGTAAATGGGTGAGTGTGATAACCTTGGCGCTTAGCCGTCTCTAAAATTAAGTTTATTGCTCTCGAATAAAATTCTTTATGATCACCAACTCCAGCGGTTTCTTTTTGAATTTCAACGTTGTGTCGCTGTGCCACTTTAATGTTGTACCGAGTTTTAGGGTGCATGGTTTGAAGAATTTCTTCTGCTGTTGGTTTTAAATCGATAATTAAAGTTCGGGCCGGTTGAATGTTGATCGATTTTTTCCCTTGGGGTTGGGTGAGTTTAAATTTTGGCTCAATACGAATAAATAAGCTTCTTGGAAAGAGCGTTTTTATTTCATCGATAAAAAAGTTTAAGACTTCTTCGCCAACATCATCTTTTTTAACCGGACCATATGGTAAATAAAGATAGTTTGCTGTGCCAAACAAAGGCATGCTAATCACTTGGGCAGCTAAAATAATATCGTCTTCGTTTTTAACCACGAAACGACGAATATCTTTGTTACTGTATTCACGTTGGAGTTCACCCCATTGCCACGCTTGTAAAAATGAGCCACTAGTTTGTTTTGAGACAAACTCATTGTAGTCACGTTCGTCTTGTTCAGTGCATTTATATAGTTGCATGGGCTATCGGCTTAACATTTTCAAAGCTGCTTTAAGTTGATCTTCCGTGGAGGAAGAGTTGTCGAGTTTTTGTAAGGCTTCGCGAACTTCGCGAGAAGAGTAGCCAAGGTTGATTAAGGCGTCATAAATATCGCTGGATCCAGTTGAGGTTGGGTTAGCGAGGACCCCGATTTTTGTTTTAAGTTCTAAGATGATACGCTCTGCAGTTTTTTTACCGACCCCACTCATGCGAGTGAACAGTTCGGCGTCGTTGTTGGCGATAGCTTGTTCTATAGTGGCTGGTTTAGCTGCGGAAAGAATACCAAGGGCGACTTTGGGGCCAACACCAGAGACGGTAATGAGCATTTCAAAGAATTGGAGGGTGTTGAAGTCGGGGAGACCAAATAAGGTCTGGCCATCGTCATTTACTCGAAGGTGGGTGTAAAGTTCGATTTCTGAGTCAGTTGAGTGCTCCATGAGCTCAGGTGTCACAAAAACTTTGTATCCTAAGCCTTGGTTCTCCACGATCAAGAATTGGAGGGTTTTTTGGAGAATGCGTCCTTTTAAGTAAGCGATCATATGCTAAGTATAGCATCCATTGAAGAAAGCAGCTTAAATTGGTACAGTTGACTTTTCCTAATAAATATGGTAAAATGTGGAATCGCTTCGGCGAGCGGCTTTGCCGTAGTTTTGGTTTACAAGGAGACTGATGTGACAACACTTCAGTATCGTGCAGCGCATCTGTTGATCGCTGCGTGGGTTCTTTTCTTTTTTGTGTCTCCTGTGAGGGACATGATCAGCATCATGAAAGAAGAGGAGAACGTGAGGCAGTCTCTCGTTCCTACTCTCACTCAGCAGGAGTTTGAACATCGGCTCGATGAATGGATTCGTTCTTCGAGCCATGAGAGTGATGCCGGTTTCCCTGACCCAAGTTTTTACCCGAAGTGGGTTGCTGAAGGTCAGGTGCTGGAGGTCATCGGTCGAAAGATTGACAATCAGCCAATGGAAGTGAGTCAAGACGTGATCAGGCTTCGTCATAGATTGATGTCGATAACGCCAGTCATCAACCAGACTCAGGCTCAGATGAGTGCCAAGCATGGTGGCGCGCAAATGGCACGGGTTTGTGAGGATTACTTCAGCTCTCACGAAAACCCCACCCTTGCTTTCGATAAGGCAAGAAGTGACCGTTCGTCGTTGCCTTCGTGGTGGGTTGCCTATCTGGCCTCTTTGCCGTTTATGGCCTTGTTCTTCGGTCTCAGGCTGAAGCGTGAGGGGCTCCAGATATTCCCCGAACTCGTTGGTTTCTGGCGTCCTTGCGGAGCAATCCTGGCGTGGCCGGTGATGATGTGGAAGTACCCCAAGGACATTGATCCTCGCGATCAACTTCTCAGGAGCCTCCGCTATGCGTCGGTCATACTGGGTGCGATTCTGTCCGTGTTCTCTGGCGGAGTTGGCGTCGTAAAGGCGCAAACGAAGGACAATGGTGGCAAAAAGTCCGTTTCCGGTTTCGTCTTTTCAGGTGTGGACCTGGGCGACGTTGCGGGGGATGGTCCGAAGCCTTCGGCCTTCAACATTCTGCAGTTCAACCTCGAGAAAAGCTGGGTGCGTTCGACGACGTTCGTCGACAACTCCTCGCTCTCGGAGAGGATCGACGTCGGGATCACCAAGAAGCTCGGCCAGTTCACTCTCAAGCCCTACGCCGGAGTCGGTGTGAATGCAAACTTTGACGGCCCGGATACCTATTCGGTGGTCGCTGGCTCCCAGTTCCATTGGGCCAGACCGCCTACAGTCTCGGTTTCTGTGCCCGTGCTGCACGTTTCAAAGGAGTTGAACGGGGCGCACGCGACCAAGTTCTCTATGCTTGGTCAAGCCACCACTCCTTCTCGGTTGAAGAAGGATCTCAGGGTTGGAGTCGAGTGGAATGTTGGGAAAAAGCTGGGTTCAAGGGCGTCATGGTACGCTGGACCCGTGATTTCTGGCAATTTCTGCCGATTCTTGAAGAATCTCGAGTTCGGCGTGCTTTTCAACCGTGACCGGTCTGTGACCGTGACGGCACGTCGGGTCTGGGTGTTCTAACAAGGAGGAAATTGGAGTTTCCGGGGTCTGGGCAGCATCACTTTTCGCTGCCCCGACCCCTTTTTTATTGTCAAATCCATGATTTTATCTAGATTTTAACTAATTGTGGATATCAGATCTTGACATGGGGATTACTGCTTGATATCATTTAGAGGTGCACAAATACCTAATAAAATAAGCCAAAACGAAAGGCCCCTTTTTGCGTATGCAGAAATGGTGCATTTTTGCGTTTAGTAGCACTTCTTCGGAAACATCGGGTTCGAAGAAATCCTATTAAATACAGGTTTATTCTAAGTTTCCATACTAAACTCTATATTTAGTATGGGCTTTCAACGGTACGCGTGTAGCGTACTTTTTTTGTTGAATTTTTTCACTTTTGGCAATTTTGTTGTCAAGGATGAAAATTCAAAGAGAAAAATTTCATATTGAGTAGGGAAGAAACCTCATGAATTCGGGCTGTCACTTTCTTTCCCACATCCACTATTAATACTGCTCACGCACCCCCTCCGTGAGTAGCTGGAACAGTAATGGATATGTCTAAGGCAAAAGCCC
>JADZEH010000023.1 GCA_020850635.1 Candidatus Doudnabacteria bacterium
TTACACCAATGGGAACTTGAGTATTGATTTTTCGAAAAGCTTGAAGCTCTGTTTCTAAAAAACTGGTAACAAGGAAATCGGAGTTTTGCCAACCTTGTGAAATAAAGGTGTCGATTATTTTGGCGACGTCTGTCGCGATGTTTTCTTCCTTAATTTCTATATCAACTTTAACCCGACGGTTAATAAATTGGAGAGTCTCTATTAATGTGGGAATGTGTTCACCCTTACCAGCATCAAATTGTTGTAAAGTATCAAGATTTAGTTCGCTGACTTTGCCTTTACCGTTTGTAGTCCTGTCTACATTATCATCGTGGATGATAATGAGTTCACCAGATTTGCAGCGTCTGACATCAAACTCAATCATGTCGACACCAAGACTAATGGCTTTTTCAAATGAGCGCAAAGTATTTTCTGGTTCGTAACCAGCTGCGCCTCGATGACCGATTACAATCATGGAAAATGGGGTGGTACCCCCGGCAGGAATCGAACCGACATCAATGCCTTAGAAGGGCACTGCTCTATCCATTGAGCTACGGGGGCTTATTTATAAGTGAACTGCTTTATTATACGATATTTTGATGTTTATTTCCAGTGTATTGTGATTGACTTATAACTTCTATTTGTGATATAAAACAGAGATCCAATCGAACGGAGGAAGTTAATATGCCTATGCCACGAGTTACGGAAGAGACTCAGAAAAAGGTTAGGGCTGAATTCATGATCGACGATCAATCAATCCACGATTTTTTCAACGAGACCATGACTCGGATGAAGGAAGGAAACCCGGTTATCTACGCATTTTTGGACTATATCCTCAATGAGCCGGTAAATCAGAAATGGAATTTGGAGGCTGTCTTTTTTGCCTGCGTGGTCTATCGGTGGTTTGAGCTAGAGTTTGGGCAGGCGTTGCCACAAGTCACCCAAGCAGTTGCCTCTAGCGTAGAGGAAAAATATGAGCACGATCCTATACAGTTTTGTCGAGAGTGTTCTGAGCATCTTCGAGATGAAAATCCGATAGTGCTTAAGCTTGCTCTTCAGTCGATGCAAGGCCTGAAGGCAAAGCAGGGTATGCTCCTTTGTGGAACGGGATTCATTTTGTACACTCTTCTTGCTGCTCAAGAGGCCGTAGAGGAGATGCTCCCGTCTTGAATTTTTTCGAAATCCGACCCGGCAGGATATACGAGCAGTCTAATGACTCGCTCGTTTTTTATATCCTTTGGTTGGAGTTGATAGTTTATTGTTTTCGTGCTAAAGTTTAGTAGATTTACAACGCTGGCCTCGTAGCTCAGCTGGATAGAGCGTCAGCTTGCGGAGCTGAAGGTCGCAGGTTCGAACCCTGCCGAGGTCACCATAAAAACAACCCATGTGGGTTGTTTTTATTTTGGGTTTTCATTTATACTCAGCGTAGGAAGAACGGATTTCGGGTAAAGGGGGAATGATCATGACTGTGCTAAGTAAGAAAGAGCAACGGGAGATGATTGCCAGAAACTATGGTTTACCTCTGGACTATCAAGAACGAGTAGTGAAAGTTCCACATTTGGTATTTGCGAAAGCTGGGTGGGCAGTACGCGCGTACGCCACCAAAGAGCAAGTAGTTAACTCTCTAGAGCAATTTTGCATTCGTATGTGCTTGCTGGTCTTCGATCAAGTGAAGCTTGGTTGTCTGAGGGTTGAAGAGCCCTCGCTGTTTTATGTCAACCTGTCACCTGCAGAGAAGTCCGCGATTATGCTGGCGGGTGCGTATTGCCAGAAATCTGCTTTGCGCGAGTTGAATGGTAGTGTGAATGAATGTGTAGAGATGCTCAAATTGGCTATACGAGGTGGGGAACTGGTGTCGAGTCGGGAGTATTTGGAATTTGCTGAACTTGGATATATCGATGCCTTTTGTCTTGCTATCTCCATCTTTGGAGAGATCTTTTCTGAGCCAAAACAGCAAAATCAAATCGACCTTGCGATCAAGGAAGTCATGGCGAACAGATAGCTGTTCGCCATTTTATTTATTCTTGTTGTGGAATTTTTTGTGAACATCACGCAAGCCTTCGTTGGTGATGTGTGTATAAATTTGTGTGGTCGTAATAGAGGAGTGGCCGAGTAAGCTTTGGACGCTGCGAATGTCAGCACCGTTACTGAGTAAGTCAGTGGCAAAACTGTGACGCATGGTGTGTGGAGTAATGTGCTTCATAATGCCAGCCAGCATCGCGTACTTTTTGATAATGCGTTGTACAGTGCGCACTGTAATTCCCGGAGCTTTGTCTCGAGCGTTGTTTCCTGGACCACCACCCATGCCATCCATTTGCTTGCTCACAGTGTTGCCAATTTTGGTGTGACTTACAAATAACGCAGGGTTATTGTCGGAACGAAGTTTTAAATATTCGCCAATAGCTTTTATGGCTTGAGGTGATAGGAAGACTAATCGAAGTTTGTCACCTTTACCACGAACAGTAAATTCTCCGCTCTTAAGGTTGATGGTGTTTTGTTTCAAGCTAGCAAGTTCAGAAACACGAACGCCACTCGCAAATAAAGTTAACAAAATTGCAGCATCGCGCATGCGAATAATTTCTGATTCTTCATGACGCAGTGCGTTGAACAAACGCTCTAGTTCGTCACGGGACAAGAACGAAACTTCACGAGCAGGGGGTTTAGCTAATTCAATTTTGTCGGGAGCGAGTGTTTCGATGTCGCGCTTGATTAAATATTTAAGTAGAGCACGCACAGCGATGACGTGATAGTTCTGAGTTATAAGCTTTAGTGGTTTACCGTGGTCGTCTCGAATGCGATTAATATAGAGGCGGTACTGGCGAATTGTATCGAGTTTAATTTGCTCAGGCTTACTAACGCCATTATCCGCGCAAAAATCAGCAAACCGTTCTAAGTAGTGTTTGTAGTTCTCGATTGTCTTGGGACTTTGGTTTTTTTCAATTTCGCAGTGCTCTAAAAAGTCCTGGATGTATTTATGAAGTTGGGTTTTTGATTTCTGGGGCATAGTTGTACGACACTGGTAGTATAAAGCATTTTTGGTTATGCTCCTAGATATGATTCTCTTGATAAGTCCAAAAGGAGTTTATGCCACTCAGCGTTTGCTTGAAGAATGCAAAAAGGCCTCGGTCGAGGTTGAGTGTTTTGATATTCAAGAGTTTGCTGCTAAAAAGTTTGAAATAGATATTGATAAGTACGAAACTTTGTATGTCAGGCAAGGTTATCCATATTTTCACGAAGCTGTGGTTTTGGCTCGGCGTTTTGCGGAAGCAGGGAAGAGAGTAGTTGACGCTAATATAGTAGAGGGGATCGGTGATGGGAAAGGTCAGATATACAAAAGGTTAAGTGAAGCTGGAATTCCTATTCCTCAAACAAACAGATTTTTAGATAACAAAAAACCATTTCCTTACATTCTGAAATGGGTTTATGGTTTTGGTGGTAAGGAAGTTCATTTAGTTAAAGATGACGCGCATGTTCAAAAAGTTTTAAGTCAGATATCAAAAGATGAATTGCTTGCTCAAGAGTTCATCAAAGCGAA
>JADZEH010000024.1 GCA_020850635.1 Candidatus Doudnabacteria bacterium
AATTTTATTAGCCTGGGCTTTGCTTTGAGCATCGGCGATTAAACGTTCTAAGATTTGAGTATAGAGTTCATTCTTTTGGCTGTCGGCCTCATCTTCGCCTAGGACCTGCTTCGCAATATCATAACGATGAAGAACGTCTGTCATCGGGATCAAGTAAGTGTTCACTACCGCAGCAGGTAATGGCACGTTGGAAAAAACTTTAGATTTAGTGTCATTGAGTTGACCTGTGTAAAGCCAACCAATCCCAATCGCTAAAATTAAGACAATTATTAAAACAACCCCTGCAACCATGATCCCTGTTTTACGCTTGGATCTTTTGGGTGTCTCTTCTTTTTCGGTTTCGTCGTGTTCGTTTGTGTGTTCCATATTTTCTAAATTACTATTGATGATTTAATTTAAGCTACGGTTTGAAAAAATATAGCCACCACTCCTTTACCCGTTCTCCTACTTTAGGTTCTGGTGGGGCTTCTGTTGTTGCTCCAGCAACTTGAGGCTCATTAAAATTATACACTACTTCCCCCTCTTTCTTTAAATTTAGCTGTTGCCTGGCAATTCGTTCTTTATAATTCCCTGAAGTGAGATAGGCTAATGATTCCGCAAGTTCTTGGTTCTTTTGTTGCAACGATTCCTGTTGTGCGGTTAAGGCTCTAATTTCAGCAGCAATCTGACGCTTCTTTTGCCACTGACTATAGTGCATTTTACCAAAGATACTTGCAACCGCAATTAAAATAACAAGAATAAGAGCAGTTTTGTTTCGGGAGAATGTACGCATGGCATTACAGTATTTTTTGATTCTTTTTAGTGTAACCGATGTGTTCTTGAATTTTGGAAAAATCTTCGAGGTCTTTGTTTCCGTGTTTTTCAACAAACTCTTGATGAGCGTCCCAGAGATAGTCTTTAATCTTCGCTGGCTCTGCGATGTAATCAAGAATGATTGGTTCCATTAAGCCCACGGCTTGAACTTCGACGTGACCATATTGGAATAACGATGATAGAACTCCCGTGGTTTTGTAACTGACGTTAAGAATTCGATCCAGGGTAGTTTCTATAACTAAAAGTTTAAACCAGCCTTGTCTGGAAATTTTGATAAGTCGGTGGCTGGTGACCACGTACCGTCCTACCTGCCAAGTTCGAAAAATATTAAAGGTGTGAACGAAGATGAAGCCAAACCAGATGAGGTATAGCGGGAAAAATCGATCAAACAACCCATAACGGATGAGGGGGTAAATTGGAATGATAGCGCCCAAGAAAAACATCCCTAACGGTTCAAAGAGCAGGATGGCTGTTTGTCTGTAGACTTGAAGGACTTCTTCTTCCGGACGCAACGCCACTTTTGCTTTTCCTCGCTGTTTTAAGCGGAATTTGTTGATATCAGGGAAAAAGCCGAAGTCGTTTGGCATATTAGTAAAAGTTTGGGGCTACTAATAATCCAACCATGGCTAAGATCATAACAATAGCTACGCCGAACATAACTTTATTAACTATTTGTCTATTTCTTAGCATAGATATAGTATATCACAACTATTTTTTAAGAACCGCTAAGAAAGCTTCTTGGGGAATTTCTACTTTCCCGACCATTTTCATACGTTTCTTACCTTTTTTCTGTTTGTTGAGAAGTTTCATTTTGCGGGTAACATCACCACCATACAAATAACCGGTAACATCTTTGCGAAAGGCGGAGATAGTTTGTCGGGCAATAACTTTGGCGCCAATGGCGGCTTGGATCGCAATTTCAAATTGCTGTCTGGGAATAAGTTCTTTGAGCTTGCTGACAAGTTCACGGCCATCAACTTCGGCCGTACTGCGATGCATAATCGCTGACAACGCTTCAACTTTTTCTGTGGCCACTAGAACATCAACTTTAACTAAATCACCAGCACGTAATTCAAGAAAGTCGTAGTTTAGTGAGGCGTAACCACTGGAAACGCTTTTTAAGACATCATAAAAGTCAATAATAATGTTTGAGAGTGGCATTTCGAACATCATTTCAACGCGTTCAGGTCCCAAGTACTTAATATCTTTGCTAATACCGCGACGTTGAGTGACAATTTCCAAAATCGGTCCAATGTAGTTACTTGGACAAAGTACGGTCACGCTCATCCATGGTTCAAGAATTTCTTTGATAGTAGAGGGGTCTGGGAATTGTGCTGGGTTATGTACAGTAATTTCTTTGTTGTCATTGAGAACAATTTTGTAGGCCACGCTTGGCGCGGTTAAAACAAGGTCAAGGTTGTATTCGCGAGACAGGCGTTCTTGAACAATGTCCATGTGAAGTAAACCCAAAAATCCTGTGCGGAAACCAAAGCCAATACTGGGGATGTTCTCTGGTTCAAATTCGAGGGCAGCATCGTTTAGTTTTAGTTTTTCCACGGCGTCACGGAGTAGTGGATAGTCGTCGCCAGATACAGGGAAAATACTGGCGTAAACCATTGGGGTGACGTGTTGATACCCAGGTAATGGTTCAACCTCAGTACGGGTTGTAAATTGAGTGATGGTGTCACCAACTCTGGCTTTACTGACTTCACGTAAACCTGTAACGATGTATCCAGTTTCCCCTGTTCCTAGTGTCTTGGCTTTCTCCATTTTGGGGCGGAAAAATCCAACTTCGCTACTATCAGCTTTAGTTTGACTCCCAAACATAAAAATCTCTTGATGTTCAGTGAGCTGGCCATCAACGACACGGACGAAAGCAATAACCCCACGATGAATGTCGTAAGTTGAATCAAAAATTAAAGCACGAAGTGGAGCGTTAATGTTCCCTTGCGCCGCTGGCACGCGTTCAATTACTGCTTTGATAATATCTTCGACACCTTCACCGGTTTTTCCTGAGGCGTAAAGAATTTCTTCGTGTGTAAAACCAAAAGCGTCGACTAATTCTTGACTAACTTTTTCGCGATCAGCGTTTGGTAAATCTATTTTGTTAACAACTGGAATGATTTTTAAATCATGTTCCATAGCTAAGTAAGCGTTGGCTAAAGTCTGCGCTTCAATACCTTGAGTGCTATCAACTACTAAAATGGCGCCTTCACATGCGGCGAGGCTTCTAGAAACTTCATAGCTAAAGTCGACGTGGCCGGGAGTATCGATCAAGTTTAAAGTGTAATCGGTATCTTTGTAGTGATACTGCATGCGTACCGGCTGAAGTTTGATAGTAATGCCACGTTCGCGTTCCAGGTCCATTTGATCCAAAACTTGGTCCTTCATCTCACGATTCGAAACCGTATGGGTAATTTCTAAAAGACGATCTGCGAGAGTAGATTTCCCGTGATCAATATGAGCGATAATGCAGAAATTTCTGATGTTTTCTTGGCTAGGCATGGGGATAGTGTAGCAAATATTGACTAATAAAAGAAGCCGCTATGAGCGGCTTTCAGTAGGTTTGATCTTCAGCTTCTCGAGGATATTATGCACAAACTCATTATTCATCCAGTAAAGCAGAACAATATATCCGAGTAGGCCGGCGATACCGGCAAAAGCGACTTGAACAAAAATACCAATGGTGAGTTGCGTGTTGACGAAAGGCTCAATTAAGTACAAGTACCCGTAAGAAATAATACCGGCGACTAATGACGCTAATGCAATTTTGGAAACTTCTTTGATTAGGATTTTATCAAAAGTGTGAAGCAGTTCATGAGGGGCAGTTTTTGAAATGTTAAACCTAAGAGCACCAAACAAGAGGACGACGTTAGTGAAACTGGCGAGAACGAACCCGCCAACAATTCCGATAACACCAAAGTGTTGAGCGAGTGTGTAAGAGGCTACGGCATTAATGGCCATGGCTAGCAACCCAATAATTACCGGGGTTTTAGTGTTTTGTCTAGCGTAAAACGCTCTGGCAAATAACGGGGTTAAGCTTTGTGAGAATAGAGCGATAGTGAAAACACCCAGCGTGTTGAAAAGTAAGATAGTTTGTTCCCAGCCAATTTCTCCATGACCGTAAACTAAGCGAACAATTTGGGCGCGGAAGATGAGCATCCAAATTGAGACTGGGACAATGAAGACTAAAATTTGGAGGACAGCTTTTTGTAAGTTATGAATAAATCGTTCATCGTCTTTTTTGGCAAAATTTTCAGAGAGAATTGGGAATAAGGCGGCCGCGGTTGATAGCGCGAACAAACCAATTGGTAAGGCTTGTAAGTCGTTGGCCAAGTGGTAAGCAGAAATTGAGCCCTCGGCAAGCAGTGATCCCACATAAGCTGCAATAAGTAAACTAATCGCCGTAATATCTAAACCAAAAATTCGAGGGAGAAAAAGTCTGGCCATTTTTCGAAACCCGGCATTTCGTAGGTCGAGCACAGGTTGCCATCTAAAGCCAGTGCGTAGTAATTCTGGGACTTGGATAAGCGCGTGAAGTGCTGCTCCAAGTAAGACCCCGACCCCTAATCCAGTTAAGCCCATGCGAGGATAAAGAACGAGAAGTCCAAAAATAATCCCGACATTATAGAGAATAGCCGCAATATTTACTGCGAAGAAACGTTTGAAGCTTGTCAGAACGCTGGAAAAGACGTTAGAAATAGTAAAGATGATTGGCGAGAGTAAAATTACACGCGTTAAGTTTACAGTTTGCTGGAGTTTGTCTTCGGCAAAACCAGGAACAAGTAATCGCGTTAAGGGTTCCATGAAGATAAATAAGCCGATGGAAACAAATAACATGAAGAGTAACGCGGCGTTTAAAACCGTACTAGCGAGCCTCATCGCCTTTTCTTTGTCTTGGAGGTATAATTCGCTGAATACTGGAATAAAGGCCACACTTAGTGTTCCTAAGATAAGTAAGCTGAAAATTGTATCAGGAATACGAAAGGCTGTGACATAAACATCAAGTGTGTCACTTAAACCAAATTTACTGGCGAATAAAAACTGTCGAAAGAACCCTAATAAGCGTGAGGCGAGGGTCAGGGTTCCAATAAGTAACGCAGCTTTACCGATTGTAAAGTTATTTTCAAAATTTCGGATTCGTTGTATCATTCGATTCGTTCCAATACTATGCCAGTGAATTGATCAGTACGTAGCTCATGAGTTTGAACAGTGCTGTGGGTTTGACTGATTGAACTAGTGTTAGAGGTTTGCCACAGCGCTTTGTAATCGGGATATGATATTGTTTGGGTGATTTTTTGAATGACGGCACCTGGTTGTTTTTGCGAGATTAAACTGTACCGATCCAGCTCACTTAATGTAAACGGTAAGCTGTACTTAACGGTCACAGTTTGGGTTTGACCACCTTCAATGATCATCCAGTTGCCGAATACTGATTTATTACTTTCTGTACCGACATAGGTTCCGCTGGCAACATGTTGAATTGCAGTAGCTTCTAGTGCGGCGATATCGGCATCTTTATTATAGAGATTAGTACTCGGTGGAATATCTTTAACACTAAACCCAGAAGCTTCTAATAATTTTGAACCATTTGGAACATAAACTCGAACGTAACTGGTGTTGCGTGTATTCTCACTTTTTTGTAAAGTGTTTTTCCTGGTAATAGTTAAGGTATTAACGATCTCGCCGTTTGCGTTAATCTCAGTTTGCAGATTTAAATTTTGATCTATGTAAGTATCAGTTTTGGTGCCACCTAAATTTGTGTTAATGACTGCCAAGTAGTCACGATCTGAATCTGCAATTACCCCACCCCAGTTAAACTGTTCGATTTTTCTTTGGGTTTCAGAGTTGCGTGAGTAAAGTAAAATCTGTTTTTGGGCGAACGCCCCTTGTAAGGCCTCAAAGGCCTGTAGTTTTTCGGGTACCGACAAGCTGCTTATTCTCTGAAGTAGTACTGGGAAAAAATCAGCTAGCATTTGTTTTGGTTGGTTGAGTCCTCGATCGTAATAAACTGACGTCACAAGCTGAGTCGTTTCTACAAAGTTATCTTTGGTTAAAGTTGTGCCGTATGCGGGCATTGCAATTGGTCCGGTAACGGCTAATAAGTTTACAACTAATTCCGGGGTCATTGTCATAACCATATCTGGAGTTTGACCACCCTCTTTTTCATAAAATGAAATCATTTTACGAGCTGATTCTGGGAAGTTAAAGAACCAGTTAGAATCACGTAAGAACCAGCGATCGTTAACAGCAAGGAGAGCCTGGGGAGGAGCAATGGTGTCTGTTAATTGACCATCAAGGTCATAAATACTGCTAATTTTCATGTTTGTAATTTTGCCATCTTCAACGTCCAGTTTCCCGTAAGTTCCCAAGAAGCCACCGGTTGGTCTAAGCTCGTTGTTGTTTTGGAAAAACACCAAGAGGTCTTTGTTGCCACCAATAAGCTCAGCAAATAAACTGTAAACTTCTTGAAAGTTGTGTAAGGCTTTTTTGGCGATGCTAACAGTGTCGCGGGCTTGGACAAATAAAAGTTTTTTGTCGTCGGGAATACTGCTTTCTGAAACGGAGTTTAGTTTTTCGGAAGCACTATCAACCTTACTCACAACCTCGTTGAGAGTTTGATCAAAGGTGACCAAAGCTGTTTTGTTGTCTCCTGCGTTTAATCCTTCAGCAGAAAACTTTACTCCATTTAAGACCTCATAGCTTTTGGTTAGAGTTAAGCCAGCTGAAGTTAAGTCTGAAATAGCAGAAACCACCGCTTCGGCATCACGCTTTTGAGGAATTAAATTAAAAATTCCGTTTAATGATCCACCAACGTTATCAATTTCAGCCTGAGTTTGTTGAAATTGCTTAAGGGCACCAGCGAATTGAGTTTGGGCAATGGAGGTTTGTTGATTTTGTAGTGAAGCTTGAGCTTGTTCGAGTTGATCAAGACCACTTCCAGTAATGCCCAAGACTTTTCCCTGTAAGGCTAAGCCGCTACTAATAACCGAACCAGCGTGTAAAAAAACGGTTGTACCGACAACAAAGAGTAAAAACACCGCAGCACTGATTTTAAAAGCGGTTTGGTTAAGCGGTAACTGTTTAAACCGTACAGTTCGGATAACAAAAGCGATTGGTCGGTGAATTAGCAGAGCGGTGTTGATTCCCCCGTCCCCTATTTTTTGCACGCTGGCGATGACCGCTTTCCCAAGCCATATAACTGTGAGTCCAGCACCGTAACAAAATCTGTAAGCAAAGCGAAAAGGCGCCTTTATGAGGCGGATTATAATGCCAGGACCGCGTTCTGCGGCGTACTCCTGAAAAACATCGTGGTGTAAATACAGTTTTATTTTCTTTTTGCTCATGCTTGAGTAAGTTTAACGAGCTTGCTTTGAAATATTAAGGAGTATCCCAATCTCGGCTAGCATGATAATCATCGCCGTACTACCGTAACTGAAAAATGGTAAAGGAATACCGGTTAGAGGTAATAAACCACTAATAGCGGCGATATTGATGCACACTTGAACGGTTATTGTGCTTACAATCCCTACTGCTAGTAGTTTACCAAACAAATCAGGGGCGCGCATGGCAATTTGAAAGCCGCGCAAAGCTAAGGCAATAAATAATCCAATTACAACTAGGACTCTAATAAGTCCAAGCTCCTCGGACATTATGGCGAAAATCGAGTCGCCAATCGCTTCAGGTAAGTAATTATGCTTTTGTCTCGATAACCCATAACCATAACCCCATAAACCACCCGAACCAATGGCGATTAAAGCTTGATTAATCTGGTAGCCAATCCCTTGAGGATCAAATGATGGATTTAAGAAGGTTGTAATTCGTCGCGCGCGGTATGGTTCTAGCTTAATCAATAAAGCTAACGCTGCCAGTACAAAACCGCCAACTATAAAAAAGTAGCGAAGTTGCATCCCACCCGCGAACAACATAATCATCGCAGTCACCACGAGCGACATCATTGTTCCCATGTCAGGCTGCCAGATAATCAATCCCGCAAACAAACCAATAATAACCAAGGCTGGAAACAACCCGTAATAAAAGTCTTTAATTTTGGTTTGTTGTTTTGCCAGCCAACCGGCTGTATACAAAATTACGGCCAACTTGGCAATTTCTGCGGGTTGGAAGGTAATAAAGCCGAGATGAATCCAACGAGTAGCCCCGTTGGCGGCAAAGCCAATTCCTGGAACTTTAACTAGCATCAACAGTACTAACGAGACTACAACAAACAAAGGAATTAGTTTTTGCCAAATATGATAATCAATCCGAGAGCATAAATACAAGGCCCCTGCTCCAATCAACGCTCCATAAAGTAATTGATGAACAAAATAGTAACTGGTGTTATCAAAATTTTTGTAAGAGGTCACGGTCGAAGCTGAGTATAAAACCGCTAATCCGATTAAAATTAGCAAAGTCACAATGATTAATAAGATACGATCCATCTTGTTTGAGCCAAAAGATTTCATATTGTACCTCCAAGCTCTCGTACTTTTTGAGCGAATTGATTACCCCGTTCCCGATAGTTTTCAAACATCCCAAATGACGCACAGGCCGGGCTTAACACAACAACATCTCCCGACTCAGCAACTTTAACAATTTGCTCAAAAATTTCAGTCATCGATTGTGCCCCTTTAAATAACTGACCATGGTATCCTCCAGCTATCTTTAAGGCTTCCAGTATGCGCTCTGTGGTTTGGCCGATAATAATCAGAGCCTTAATAGATGAAGTAGTCACTATCGTTTTTGCGAGTTCTGTGAAGTTTGAGTGTTTTTCCGAACCACCTAAAATTAAAATTGTCGGTTCGGTAAAAGCTTTAATGGCGGCGATAGTGGTTTCGGGTACGGTTGAAAAAGAATCATCATAATATGCCACGCCGTTTAGTTTACCGACGAGTTGTAGTCGGTGCTCAAGTCCGACAAATTTTTGAAGACTCTCATGAATAGCCTCAGGCTTAATCCCCATTTGAAGCGTGGTTAGAGTCGCAGCGCTGACATTTTGTAAGTTATGCAACCCTCGAAGCATTAAATCTTGTAATTTTACGAAGGGATTAGAAATTTCATCACCAAAACCAATAATAGTCACATTACCCTCATCGGAGATGAATGCTCCTGGCACTAGTCGATTCTTTTGACTGACCCAGGCAATTTGAGCTGGGGTGAAAGTCTTAAATTCCTTGCTGGCTGGAAAATCAGCATTGATGACCGCAAAGTCTTCTGTGGTTTGATGAGCCACAATGTTGCGTTTAGCTTCGTGGTATTCCCCGAGATTCTTATGATGATCTAAGTGATCTTGAGTGATCATTAACACCACCGCAAACTTTGGACTTTTAGAAACATCTTGCAACTGAAAACTAGAAAGTTCAAAAACTACCACATCATTGTCAGTGAGGGTTTCTAAAATTTCGAATGGTTGAGTTTTACCAATGTTGCCAGTTAAATAAACCTTTGATTTTTCTGTAAGTTTGGACGAGTTATTAAAGGCTTTGATCTCGATTGCGTGCTTAATTATTTCATGAATCAAACTACTGGTTGTGCCTTTCCCTTTTGTCCCCGTAACTCCAATAACAACAGCTGGGGTATTTTCAAGAAACCATTTGGTTTGGCTGGTAATTGTCGTACCATTTTTTTCAGCCTCAATGAGTTGAGAATTAAGACGGTGAATGCCCGGACTTCGAAAGACGACATTAAACTCGGCAATTTTGTTTAAATAGTCAGCTCCGCTAATCACGCTTAGTTTATTTTCCGTTGCGAAATTGGCGTCTTTGTCAGCCCACTCATGAAAAGGTTTCTCATCTAAAATCACTGGCGCAAGATTTTGGGCCAGTAACCATCGAGTGGTAGCTTGTCCTTCTACACCGAATCCTAGAACAGCTATTTTTTTGTTTAATAGATCTTGCTTGGTCATGTCTGTCGTTTCCTTAGAACTTGGCCGCTTAGAGTCTTGAGTGTAATCCCAGACTTTACAGTGAGTTGGCCATTAATCAGAACATGTTCAATTCCTCGAGGAAAGCGATAGGGGCTTGTTAGGGTTGCTGTATCGACAATAGTAGAAGGGTTAAAAATAACGATATCGGCTTTTTTCCCAACAGCGAGTTCACCACGATCAGTAATACCCACGACTTGTGCAGCCGTACTTGTGAGTTTGCGAATCGCCTCGCTTAAAGAAATGGCATTAGTGTCTCGGACGTCAGCTAAAAATTTAGGGGCTGTGCCAAAACAACGAGGATGAACTAAGCGGTCGTTAACTACACCACTGGTGACGCCCTGTGGGTTGGGAAAGCCTGCTCCATCGGTAGCGACCAAAGAAAACGGATGCATTACCAAACTCTCAACAGTTTTAGAATCGAGGGTTTGATCAAAAACCATAATTTCTGTGCCACCGTGTTCAATGAGCAAGAGTAGAGCTTCTTCACTCGTTATTTCAAAATCCTTAGCAATGTGGGATAGTCTCTTGCCGATTACGTTAAGTTTGTTAGCCGTAGATACCACCAATAGTTCGGGTAAGGTCGAGTTAGTGTTATGCAAGTGTTCAATAACTTTTTTTCGTTTGGTTGGGTCTTTGAGTTCGCTTAAGATGTGATTTCTACCACCAATTCTAATCCATGACGGTAAGTATCGAGTAATATTTTGCCAAACCGTATCGTATGGGTAAACATCAAACCAGACATCAACACCTTGATGGCGTGCGGTTTCAAGCCGGTCGATAACATGTTCCAATACGTGCTTATCTTGTCCCCCACTTAATTTTAAGTGAGAGATTTTTAGTTTGACTCCAGTGTCCTTCGCGAGCTCCAAAACTTCATCAAGGCTTTCGATAATATTTTCATCTTCGTTGCGTAAATGCACCGAAAATAAACCTTTGGTTTTAGCGACGGCTTCAACAAAATCTTTTAGTTCAATCGGAGTGACTGATAGTTCATGTCCGTAACCTAGCCCATTAGATAAACCAAAGGCTCCTTGAGCTAAACTTTGTTCTAGAAAAGCGAGTAAGGTTTTAGATTCTTGAGTTTGAAGAGCGTTAGCGTTTCCTCCTACAAGCCCGCGACGAAGCGTGCTGTATCCGACAAGGCTAGCAACGTTACACCCAAGTTCACTCATCTGTAGTGTCTCTATAAATTCTGAAAAACTGCTCCAGTTAACGTTTGCCCCTTCTAGGGAATGCCATTTTTGCATAGCACTTAACGATTCTCTGGAAAGCAGTGGAGCTAGGCTTGCTCCACAGTGTCCAACCACAATAGTTGTAAAACCTTGAGCACGTAAACTATCTAAAGAGGGGTTATCAAAAAGTTGCCAGTAGCTGTCGCTATGGTTTTGGACATCGATAAAACCTGGGCAGACCACAAGTCCTTGGGCATCGATGACTGTTTGTCCAGCTGTGTCGATGGAGTCGGCAATCCGAACGATTTGTTCGCCTTCAATCGCGATGTCACCGTGACGCGGTTGACTGCCGGTACCATCAATGATGCTGGCATTTTTAATAACAACTGAATACATAAATTTCTTTAGAGATATCGATCAAGGAAAAAAATTATAACTCCAATAATACTTGTGACTGCGGAAATAATCCAAAAACGCATGGTTACTTTAGTTTCGGGCCAGCCTAATGCTTCAAAGTGGTGATGTATCGGAGCTGATATAAATATTTTCCGTTTAAAGACTTTTTTAGAAAAGATTTGAATGATCGCGCTAAAAGCTTCGATTACAAAAATAAATCCAATCAAAGGCAGGAGTAAAACGGAGTTGGTTAAAAATGCGACAATAGCCAAAAGCACACCCAGACCCATAGAACCCGTATCGCCCATGATAAATCTCGCTGGGTATACGTTAAACCACAGGAAAGCTAGCAAGCCACCGATCGTGACTCCTAGAAACGCGGCTAAGTTTTCTCTTCCACTCATGTAAGAAATCAAAGAGAAAGATAGAAAAGCAATTAACAGTGTGCCTCCAGCTAGCCCATCTAAGCCGTCGGTTTCATTCACAGCAAAACTAGTCCCAACCACGACTAAAATAAAGAATGGGATAAAGAGCCAGCCAATTTCTAAATTTCCATAAAAAGGAACATGCAAATAACTAAAATCTAATTTGAAATAAAACCACCACGCACCAATTATGGCCACCAGTGTATACAAGAAAACTTTAAAGCGGAAAGGAAAACCCCGACCTTTATGGCCTAAGCGATTGATGTCTAGAAAATCGTCAGCGAGACCAACGAGTGAGGCTCCAAGAAACGCACCAAGTGGCAGTAAGGTTTCGCGACGTGTCAAAAAGTTGAAACCATGTGCTCCGGGAATTTCAAAAATACGATCAGCAATCCAAAAAACCACAGCAATAATAACAACGGTACCCCAGACTAAAATTCCCCCCATGGTTGGGGTGCCTTTTTTATCTTTATGTAAGGCTGAGAATACTGGAGTACTCCCATCATCGCGAATATTTTTACCAAGTTTGTATTTATATAAAAAGTGGGTAAGCAGTGGAGTGGCTAGTAACGCAAAAACGAATCCAATCGAGGTCAGAGTGAAAATTTTGGTCAAAATCAGTGAAGTCATATGTTTATATTATACCACAAAAGCCCTATTTTAAGGGCTCAGTAGTTTCTAATGAATAACTTTCTTGCACTATAGTTTTTAAACGGGTGGTATCGCTGTCACGATAATCACTTCCCAAGACAATAACCGCGATCTCGTGACCTTGATGATCAAATTTTGTAACCATCGCACCTTGGGCACCTTCGGTGTATCCAGTTTTGATTCCGGTAATTGCTGAATCTTTTTGAATTAACTTATTTGTCGCTCTAACACGATAAGTGTTTCCAAAGCTTCCTGAAAAGCTATATTGAGATAGTCGACCAAGTTCAGAAAAGTTTTGATGTCTTAGGATTGCTTTGACTAAAATATGAACATCATAAGCGGTTGAGAACTGTTTGGAGCTATCAAACCCAATCGGGTTTTCAAAACGAGTGTTTTGCATCCCAAGTGCTCCTGCTTTTTGGTTCATTAAATCAGCGATCTGAATTCCAGTTTTATCTGCGACAACTCTCCCTAAAAATACTGCGGCGTCATTTGCCGAACCAACGAGCATCGCATTGATAACGTCGTTAACTTTTACCGATTCCCCAATTCGCAGTCTTAAAGATGGGGTTATGGTTAGACTATCTTTCGGGGTAACAACAATTTGTTCATCTAGTGCTAAGTATTCATAGGCCAATAATGCCGTCATGAGTTTAGTTAGACTGGCGATTGAGGTTTTAGTGTCAGACTCCTTTTCAGTAAGAATTTGTCCTGTTTCAATATCAAACACAAAGAAACTTCGGGCGGAAACACTGGTGGTATCAACAATCTTTTTAAGGACAAATTGTTGTGGTTTGAGTTCCGTGAAGCTCGGAAGAGCACTATCGGTAGCAGTCTCTGCCCCTAAGACTTTTGGTTCAGGCGAGCTTTTGGCGAGTTCTGTTGGCGCTGAGACAGTCGGGGTGAAGACTGCAAATAAAAAAAGCGCCAAAATTCCTGTGAGCATGCTAAAAACACTGATTTTTGTTTTGATTTCGTCCATATTTCTTTACTATAAGTATACACTAGATTCTTCGCATTTGTTGACAACGAAAACCCTTTGTGGATAAGATACCTTGTAACCAAATTAACAAAAATATTATGGATGAAGTAAACGTAACCGAAGAAACCTTTGACCAGGAAGTTCTTAAGTCAAATGTCCCAGTGCTGGTCGACTTTTGGGCAGAATGGTGTGGGCCATGTAAAATTGTTCACCCTATTTTAGACGAAATTCGTCAAGAATATAGTGGTAAAATCAAGATCGCTAAAGTAAACGTGGATGAGCAAAATGCTCTCGCTGGACGATATAACGTGATGAGTATTCCGAATATGAAGATTTTCAAAGGTGGTCAACAAGTTGGTGAAATTGTTGGCGCCGCTCCTAAACAGTCTATCCTTGCCGAACTCTTGAAACACATGTAAATAAAAACCCCGCTCACAAGCGGGGTTTTAAATTTAGAATTGGTGGACTTCACCGGGTTTTAAGACTTGAGGGCTTTCCTCAGCTGGTTTTGGTGGCTGTGGTACGGGCTGTGTGGCTGGTTCTGCTGGTTTATTGATTGCAACTTGAGACACAGCACTCTCCACTTTATTTAACAAATCGTCAGTCTTTGATTTATCAATTGTGTGTACGGTATCCCAAATAGGGTTTTCGTGTTTTTTGGGTTGTGGTTTTGGTTGACTTGGTCGGTCAGTACTTCGTCTTTGTGGTGGTCTATTTCGATCGCCGTGTCTTCGGTTATCATCAGAACGATGTTCTGAGCGTGGTTGATTATTACTACTACCACGATCTCTGCGTGAATCTCTGCCGCCAGATGAACGAGTGCGGTTCGGGTCTGAAGATTGCTCAACTTTAGGAATCAAAGGCTTCTCCTTGTATTCATCTTTCGGTTCAGCTGAAGGAACAGCTGAAGCCATGGCCTTGGGTTCGGTAGGACGTGGAGCGTCGGGAACTGTTTCCGAAGCTGTAAATGGTTTTTGTGGTGCTAAAATTTCTTGAATTTGACTTTTGCGTTCTGTGGTTGGGTTTTCATCAGCTCTTTCTTCGGTGCCAACTAATACACCTGCTTGTTCATGGTATTCAGCGCCCATCCAACGACTAATTTTTTCTTCAACTTCTGCAACGTCATTACCATATCGTTCGCGGGAAACTTTAATTACCTTCTCGGCATTTCCAGTTTTCCATAAGTCATTAACGGGCATCGTTACAGCAGAAAAAGGATCACTGGCTACACCATTGATCATCAATTTTAAAATAATGTTGTACTTCGGTAAGTTCACAATATCGGTTGGAGTAAAGATTGGGTCGAATTCTGTTTCTAGGAATTCGGCATCGGCTGCGCCAACTCGGAATATTACCATGGTACCAACGTTACCAAACACAGCATCGCGAACCTTCGTACTGTTGCGATCGGGAACTAACTGACCAATATACTGGTGACCCATTATCAAATTCAGTCGGTATTTACGAGCTTCGCTCAAAATTGTAGCGAAACTTTCGGTCACAAAGTTTTGAAACTCATCTACATATAAATAGAAATCTTTACGTTCTTCTTCGGGGATATCAACGCGAGACAAAGCCGCCAATTGAAGTTTGGTAATAATCATCGCACCAAGCAAAGCTGAGTTGTCTTCACCAACTTTACCTTTAGACAAATCCAAGAGCATGATCTTTTGGTTATCCATCATACTACGTAGGTCTATAGTAGAGCGTGGTTGACCGATAATATTACGAATAATACCGGATGACAAGAACTGTCCAACTTTGTTTTGAATTGGGGCTACCGCTTCTGTTCGATACTTTTCAGCATAGTTGGCGTATTCATCAACCCAAAAAGCGCGGACCATAGGGTCTTTGATGTTGTCGACAATCTTTTTACGATACTTTTTGTCGACGTACATGCGAACAATACCAAGCATGGTGTTACCCGGACTTTCGAGCAAAGCCAAAATGGTGTTGTTAAGAATGTATTCCATACGAGAGGACCAGGTGTTGGCCCAAATCTTGGTAAACACACCCATCAAACCAGAAGCAACTAAATGTTTGTACTTGGTATCAACGGCTTCAAGAATGTTAAACGCGATTGGGTGATCTAAATCAGCAGGGTTAAAGTAAATAACGTCGTTAACACGACTACTTGGAACATAATCGAGGATTTTAGCGACTGAATCACCATGTGGGTCGATAAAACACACACCGTGACCATTTCTGATGTCCTGGATGACCATATTTTCCATCAAAGTCGTCTTACCCATACCGGTTTTACCGATAATGTACATGTGACGACGACGATCATCAGCTTTTATACCAAAAGGCACTTCTCGATTGCGGAAGTTGGTTTTAGCGAAAAAGTTAATGTCAGTATTGGCCATAGTTGTAGTATAAAGTTATTAGCTTAAAGTAGCTAATATTATTAGTAGTCGCCAGTAGGCAAATCCACAGGAGGCTGAGCTTTTTTGCTTTCGACTGAGGCCACTGGTGGCTGAGTTGGGTTTAACGACAATGGTAAATGGAATATCGTTGCGATTTCTTCAGCATTTAAGACAGGCATAGGATTACCAATAAAGATACTGCGCTCTTTATACCCAGTGAACATGTATTTCTTCAGGATTTTCTTTTGTCTATCTACGTAAGGTTTTTCAAGGGTTGGTGAAAGCTTGGCCTTAGGATCGGTCCAAGTTTTTTTAGTATCTGGTTTTAAAGCGTTTAAAGTCCCTGAACCGAGAACGCGCATCGCCCCAACCATTAATGCTTTCTTAGCTGGGTCAAATTTATCTTTAGGGGCAACGTACATGTGACGAACTTTAGTATAATAGCCAGCCTTAGAAGTTTTATTCTGCACAGCATTAACTGCGGTTTTTTCAACCTCAGTCATGTTGAGTAAGTTATTTTTCTGATCATTTTTTTGCTCAGGTTTGACCTCTGAAACAAGTAAACTAGAAAATTTAAAATCTGCGACAAAGTCAAACGGTGTCATTAAGATATTCAAGAGGGAAACTTTTTTTGGTAATTTTTCGCCAAGAAGAAGTTTTGATTTTTTTAGGGCTTCTTCGCGCCAACCTTCAGCATCGCCCGCTGGTTGAATAATCACTTGCATACCATAAAATTCCCAAGGTTGCATTTTACCCATGGCTTCGAAAACTGGTGCTAAGGGGTCGATAATTTTTTGTTCGGCAGTTGGATGTTCAAATTCTTTCCAAGTTTTAATCGGAATCGACTGGTCGTTGACAAGAGTAAATTCTGTACCCCAAAGATCAAAATCACTGGTTTCAGGGTCATACTCGATGTTTTCCATGTAATCATTAACTTCCACAACTTCTGCTGCCGGATACTGACCATAAATAGCCGCTTCAACCAACTCTTTGGTATCAATCGGCGCGCGAATAATGAAGTTAACCTTACCACCTAGGCTCACGACTTCTAAGGAATACCATAGCATCACCTTACCTTCAATATACTTGTTGGCAAAAGTCAGGCTAGTAAATAAGGCGTGGAGTTGATTAAAGATTTGTTCAACTGCCAGAGTACTCGTAAGGTTTTCGCGAGGAACTTTAATACTCAAAAACACCCATTTTTGACTAGCAATAAACTGGGTGACAATTTCAAAGTAATATAGTTTATAGAGAATATAGATGCCGACGCCAATAAAGGCGACCCAACCACCGTGCGCAATAATGTACCACAATGGTCCAAAAATATCCCCCAACCCTGCAAACGGATTTCCAAAAATTCCCATGTTTTTATTTCAAATAAAGTCCCAACAAACTAAAACTAAACTAGAGCGTATAGATTCTTTGCAACCTTTTTAAATAGCTTCTTGTTTGATAGACCAACTAAGATAGTATTCTTTTTTACCAAACGACGTTCAAGTACAGCGTCTACTATTTCGTCTCGGGTCATTGGTTGACCTTTTTGCTCTAAGATCTCTTTAATCATATCAGAAACAACGCCAGGTTTATATCCCCATTCAGCTAAAGCGTAAATTCCGCGACCAACAAGAACAAAACGAGTGTCTTTGATAAGTTTGTTATGAACAGTTTCTTTGTAAGCAGTACGGTTGTCGAGCTTATGTTTGTTAATAAGTTCAGTAATAGTAGCGTAATGTTCTGGTTTCTTGTGGTGACGCATGACCAAATAAGCTTTATCACCAACGTCTTTTGGATGAATTTCACTCCAATCGCTGAGACCAAACTCACCGAAGACATTTTGTTCAACTGGTTGGGCGGCGTGAAGGAAGTTAATTAAAACTCGGTCATGTAAATCTTGATGATGTTTGTTAAATAACTCAGTTTCCTTAACCTTTTCTAGGAAATGCTCAGTATGCATAGGCTTGCCATGCTTGTTGAACATAGACTTTACTTCGGAAATAAAGTCTTTCAATAAATCTTTGTTAAAACTTGGCATTTTCCAAGATGGCTTGATGTGAGCCTCGTTATCAACAAGTTCTAATTCAGAAATGAGGTGTAAAATAAAACGAATTGAGTTTTCTTGCTGAGGAGTTTGACTGTTAAGTAGTTCTAGTAAACGTTCTTCAGAGATAATTCCACCATGCTCTAAAACCATATTCACGATTAAATCACGAGCGAGTGAAAATACTTGTTCGTCATTGGCATTACGTTTTAAAGCTCCAAGAAGCTCCTTTTCAATTTGGCGAACGCGTTCACGGGTTAAGCCTTGTTCTTCACCAACAGTTTTCAGAGTGGCAACAGGACTACCGTTTAAACCATAACGCTTAATTAAGATGGTTTTTTCACGTTCTTTTAGAGGTTCTAAAAGCTTGGAGACAATCAAAGCATGCTCGAATTTCTCGAGGGTCTTTTGCTGTTGCGTATCAATAATTTGGTCTAAAATTCCCATATATTTGTGATATTCTAAACAGATTTTTCAGATGTTCTAAAGTATAACATAAACTTTTATATAAGTCAAATAAACCATATAATACTGTTTTGGCCTGTGTATAACCATTCACCCACCCTTAGAACCCTGTTATCGCCGGAAAATAGTATCGTTCAAAAAAACTGCCTCCATGGATGAAGACAGTTTTTTAAGCTTATGTTCGATTGGAGCGCCATCGTTGCCAGAGAACTAATAACGGTGAAGCTACGAAAATTGAGGAGTAAGTTCCAGCGATGATACCAATGAATAAGGCCAGGACGAAGTACTTAATTGTTTCGCCACCAAAGAGCAATAGAGCTAATAACACAAAGAGAACGGTTAAACTAGTGTTTAAGGAACGAACTATGGTCTGAGTAATGCTATGGTTAACCACGAACTCAAAAGGCTGGCCAGCATAAACTTTTAAGTTTTCTCGAATTCTGTCGAAGACCACAATTGTGTCGTGAACACTAAACCCGAGAACCGTAAGCATAGCGGTAACGAACAAGCTATCGATTTCAATGTCGTAATAATGGCCAAGGATTGAAAATATACCCAAGACAATTAATAAGTCGTGAAGTAAAGCGACAATAGCAGCTACACCAAATTGAAATGAGGTGATTGGTTTAGCAACTTTGCGAAACGCGTAAGAGATGTAGATAATGATACCAGCTGAAACGAGTAACAGCTGATAGATAGCCTTACGCTTAAGCTCGTCCCCTATTACTGGTCCGATAGATTCAAAGCGTTTTTCTTCAAATGCACCGACTTTAGTGCGAATGTCCTCGAGAAGCTTGTCATGCTGTTCTTTTTCAAGTGTCCCGGTGCGAATAATTACCCCGTTGTTGTCTGTTGACTGTAATTGAAACGAGCCAATGTTTTGTTCTTCGACTACGGTCTTTACGGTATTGATATCACGTGGTTCAGAAAATGACAGTTCAGAAACTGTACCACCTTTGAAGTCGATCCCAAGTCTCAACCCGAACACAGCTAACGAAATAACTCCAGCTATTAAAATAACCCCGGAAAAGACGAATAAGTATTTGTAGACAGAAAGTAGTTTAAACATAGTGGTTTATTGATTGGCTCCAGCAGGTTCTGACTGGGTGGTTTTAATTTTCTTTGCTCCAAAGAGCCATGGATGTGACAGAATGCTCGCCCCTAAGAAAGTTTTAAGGAGCGTGCGGGTAATTGTAATCGCAGTAAACATTGAGATTAAAATACCAATTCCAAGTGTAATTGCGAAACCTTTAATCGACGGTGTACCAAACATGTACAGAATGATTACCGTGATTAAGCTTGAAACGTTTGAATCGCGAATTGATGTCCAAGCACGAGCAAAACCATCCTGAACCGCTTTGTGAATATCTTTACCAGAATGAATTTCTTCTTTCAAGCGTTCGAAAATTAAGATATTAGCATCAACCGCCATACCAATCGATAGGATAAACCCAGCAATACCAGCTAGAGTTAAAGTCACGGGAGCTAAACCACCTAAGAACAATAAAAGAATGTAACTAATTAGGGCTAGTGCTCCGAACCAGGCACTTACCGTAAGCCCAAGGAAGAAGAACAGACCCACTAAGATAACAGCCGTAATTGAAATACCGATTTTAAAGACGGCAAATGAAATTAAGGCGTAGATAATTAAAGCAATAACAGCAAGTAGTCCTGGTAAGCGGTAGTTGTAAAGCATGAACACAATAATCAACAACATCCCGATAATACCAGCGATAATCGATTTTTGGATTGATTCTTGTCCAAGACTAGCCCCAACGTTTTGCTGGGATACTAAACTGATAGGAACAGGCAAAGCCCCACTGTTTAAATTCGTTGCTAAATCTTTAGCTGCTTTGATATCCCCAATACCTGTGATGTTAGCAATACCATCTGTGATTGGAGTTTGCACTGTCGGAGCGCTTAAAATTTGACCGTCGAGGAAAATCGCTACCCGTTTTCCTAAATTCTCCGAAGTAATTTTAGCGAATAAGTCTTTACCTTCGTCGTTAAATTCTAAACGGACCACGGCTTCGCTACCAATAGTACTGGTTCCCTGCTGAAGGATATCTGCAGTTGCTCGCTTCAGTTGCTTACCTGATAAACCAGTTGGCGCCCATAAATCTGCTGGATCAAGTACCATCTTACCAGTTGCATCAACACTGGCCTCTGGGTTAGCATTTGGATTTTCTATGCGAAACTCCATAAATGGAGTTTGACCAATTTGTCGAATCGCTTCATTTACATCTTTAATTCCCGGGAGTTCAACTACAATTTTATCCTGACCCTCAACTTGAACTAAGGGTTCAGCTACGCCGAAAGAGTTTACACGACGTTCAATAACCGTGCGAATCGAATTTAGGGCTTCTTCCCGATCTTCATCTGGAATATCTTTGAAGTCCGCTTGATAAACTAGGTGCGAGCCCCCTTGCAAATCTAATCCCAAATGAATACTAAATTGTTGTTCATAAGGAATCTTTAGTGGTTTTAAATTAATCTTACTACCTTGAGGATGCACGATCCATCCAGCTCCGGCGGCAACTATCAGTACAGCAAGTAAGGATAGTCCTAGACGTATTTTCTGTTTCATGAATTGATTAATTACTTAAAAATAGTTTAAACAAGCTTTAAAATCCTCACTAGTATAGCAAATTGTGAGGTTCTTTGGCAATTCTTGTTTTTAGAGGATTTTATGGAATGGCCAGGTTAAGACCTCAGCAATTTTTTGCCAAAGTTGACGGTGCCTCCACTGATGGCGTCGAATTTCTAATGAGCTCTCAATATCTTCGATAAATTGAGCCTTAACTTCTGCGGCAAATTTTTTGTCAGTACTGTTGATGTTCCCTTCGTAGTTGAAAAGTAAGCTTAAATTATCGAGATTTGAACTTCCCACACTCGACCACTCATCATCAATTACTATAGTTTTGGCGTGCAGAACCGCATCGGCGTAAGTAAAAATTCTAATACCGGCTCTAAGCGCAATCCCAAAGTATGAGTACGTGGCAAGATCAACAATTGCGTGATCAGAAATTAAAGGCGTGATAATGCGAACATCTACCCCGCGTTTACTTGCCATGCGAAGAGCTCGGAAGATTGCAAGGTCAGGGATAAAGTAGGGCGAAGTGATAAATATATAATTTTCAGCTGATCGAATACTTGAAATTAGCTGTCTATATAGATAGCGTCTTTGGAAGTGGGGCGAGTTAGTAACATAATGAAAAGTTTCCGAGAAGTCTTTAGTTCGTGGATACCTCTGTGGTTTATTCGAAAGCTGTTTCGCTCTTAGATTGAAAAAAGCTTGTTCCATTTCCTTAACTACTAATCCTTTAATGCGCACGTGAGTGTCTCGCCAGTCTTTCATTCGTCCATTAATTCCGACTCCACCCGTATGACCGATCTCTGAATCGACCACTAGCAATTTTCGATGATCCCGGAAAAACCACGAAGTATAGTTATATGCTCGCCAAATGCTAATTGGTTTGAAAATTAGTACTTCAACTCCCGCTTGCCTCATTTCAGCAATGAGATGTGAATATGTAAATAAATAACTACCAGCGCCGTCTAAAAGCAACTTAACTTTAATACCTTCCTGCGCTTTCTTAATGAGCAGTTGCCCAAATTTATTCCCAATAACCGAATCATTGTTAAAAATATACTGCTCTAAACAAATAGAATGCTTGGCGGACTCACAATCCTCATACATTGAATTCCAAGCGTCCTCAGCTTTAAGATAAAATTTCCATTCGGTGTTAGTCATGGAGTTTGTTCATCGTTGTTAAAAAAGCGTTTGCCCAGTTTTCGTAACCAATGTCTGACGGGTGAAATTGATCTTGAGCAAAAGTGATTTTTATATCTGGATATAGATGCCAGCCAAAATCATGGATTGGAACAACATGAACTCGATCGTTTTCTAGCTTGAGAAGTTCACGATTGACTACTTGGGCTTTGGCCTCAAGGACTTGTCTAAAAATCCATGGCAATAAAGGTGCGTCTTTTAAAATAGGAGTATTTGTTAGATAGATCTGAGCGTGAGTTTCAGCAAGTAATCTCTCAATAATAATTGAGTAATTTTCGACGATACTTGCGTTGCTTTTTAAATGGGTAATATCATTAGCCCCGATGGAGAGTGTGATGATGTCAGGATTCACCTCAATTATTTTGGGTAGTTGTTCTTCAATCACATTGTTTGTACGTGCTCCGCTTTTACCCACATGAACATATTTAACTTTATTTTGTTCAGACAGTCTTTGGAAAACTTTGTACGTATAAGTATGAGCAATGTCACTGGCGCCTACACCAACAGAAGTACTATCACCAGCGGCAACATAAGTTAAGAGTTCGCCCGATCCCTGTTCACTATTTTGTTGAACGATTTCTGGCAATCGATTACTTTTGAGTACATACAAGAATCGCCCATAAGAGACGGCGGCGTAAACAACAACAACGGCGAGAATTATGTACATTATTTTGAAGTTACGTTTTGACAATTTGTTTGAGTTGTAAAAAGTCTTTGATAATTTCGGCTTTGACTTTTGGAGCATAAAGTGGAGCAGCAGGATGATAAGCTAACAAATATTTAATGCCATCATTTTCGACAATAGTTCCGTGTTCTTTGGCAATAGAAATATTTTGCTTTAGTACAGCGAGTGCTGCAACTCGACCTAGTAAGACTACAACTTTAGGCTCAATGATAGCAAACTGCAGCAACAAGTGTTTGCGACCATGCGCAACTTCGGCTGGTGTTGGTGTAACGTGTTTCGGCAAGTACTTTACCGGACTTGTGATGTAGACATCTTTTTCTTTTAAACCAACTTCATTGATTAAACCGCGAAGCAGCTTCCCTGCTCTACCGATAAATGGTCTGCCGGTTTTAGCTTCTTCTTTCCCAGGAGCTTCGCCAATAAAGACAATGTCAGCATCGGGATTGCCTTCACCGGGAACAGCAACCCCAATTTTATCCTTTTTACAAACACGGCACTGCGAAATTTGCAGTGCGATAGTATCTAAGGCTTCTTGTTTTTGTTTCTTTGTCAGTTTCTTTGGCATGTCTTGAGTATACGAAAAAAGCCCATCCTTGGGTAGGAGGAGCTTTTCCAAAATACTCTTATTGAATACAAATATAGTTCCAGGTTTCGGCTCCGCCAGTTGTAGAGGCAACGAAATTTAAGGTAAGAGCTGTGGTAGACGAAGTTACATAAACCTTACCGGCATCTACTTGGCCAGTGTCCGTGGCTGGGCTTACAGTGCATACCGGAGCCGATGCGTAAGCGGTTTGGAAAGTAACAACTAAAGTCCCTGCTCCAGCGCCGACAGTTGCTGAAATTTTTCCTTTAGTATCGCTACTTCCTGAACTCAAAGTGGCACCGCTATAACCAGCACCTGTAACGCTGGGTGTTGGGGCTGTTGTCTGTGATGAAATCAAGTGAGAAGTCGCTGGTCCAAGTGTAACGTTAGTACCCACAGTTACACCACTTGCCGCGATAGTAACAACGGCCGTGGTTGGTCTAGCTGCAAAGCCACCCGTAAAACCAATTCCGATAGTACTAGCACTGTGTGGGTAAATTGCACCAACATTACCTGGGGTATTCAGAGTATAACCAATTCCGGATCCTCCATAGAGAATAATTCCACCCGTACCTGCTCCATTTGCTTCTGACCCAATTGCCAGAGTACCATTACTACTCGCGCTTGCTACTGAACTTGCCGACAGTCGCATTATGGTGTCTGGGCTAACTGGATTTGCTCCTGGAGGTGACCACAGAAAATCGAATGATGGACTACCAGCAAAATCACCCATTGAAATATTAGTCCCTAACACACTCGTATCATCTAAATTGTACGAATTATAGGTAGCTGTTGGGGACATATTAAAAGTAAACTGTGACAACCTTATCAAATCTGAAAGCACAGAAGAGGTGGCCATATGAGCATACATACCAGTTTCAGCAATTGGGATCCTTAAAGTTCCCGTTAAAGTAGTGTCCCCGGTGATTGCAACTGATGTCCCTTGCAAAGCAATTAAGCCGTCCGATGTTATCGTAGTCGAGCCAACTGTTAAAGCCGCTTGTGCGGATTTTGCACTAGTAAATAATAGTGCAATAAAAATTAAAAAATAGAGTTTTTTCATTTATTTTTATTTAATTACGAGCTTTTATTAGGTATTGTATCAATACTCAATTGTAACATATATGTGTGACATCGACTAAGTTAGAGCTACCCTAACTTTAATACAGAAGGCCACTTTTTAAATAGAAGCGAACTCGACAGTAATTTATTTCTTAGCTAAGTTTTGTTGATGTTCAGGTGTGTTGAGTAATTCGCACTTCTTGTACTTCTTTCCGCTTCCACAAGGGCAAGGGTCATTACGGCCGACGTCGTTATTACTAGAAGCATCAGGGTCACCAGAAGCCGCTTGTGCGCCATCAGATGAGCTCAAAACGATGTTACCGGTCGCTTGTTGGACTTCTTGAGGGGCCTGCACCGTAACTTTCAAAACCATCGACGCGATTTGCTTGTTTAATTCCTTTAGCAAGCCTTGGAACATAATAAAGCCTTCTTTTTTGTATTCAACTAACGGATCTCTTTGACCATAACCGCGTAAACGTACTGAGTCACGCAAGTGATCCATGGTATCTAAGTGTTCCATCCATAAGGTATCCAAAGTTTGCAACGCAATATAACGTATGATTTGCTCATACTGCTTCTCGCCTAATTCTTGTTCTTTGATTGCAAAATAATCTTCAGCAGCCTTAGTTAAAGCATCAGTGATTGCAAACTCTTTGCTGGCAGCGTTTCTACTTGCTTCAACAACCTTTGCCTGTACTTCTGGCGTAACTGGTAAGATGGTGTTGGCTTGTTCGAAAATTGTTTTTAAGGCTTCCTGGGAATCTTCAATTGATTCTGTGTTGAAAGTGACTAACTCCGAAATTTCATTGCGAATAAATCCAAGAACCTCTTCCTTTACATCAAGAGCTTCTTCATTTTCGCCGATTACACCTAAGTAGCGCTTGCGACGTTTGTAAATTACGGTGCGTTGATGATTCAAGACATCATCAAATTCAAGAACATGTTTTCGAGTATCAAAGTTTAATCCTTCAATTTTTTTCTGAGCTTGTTCAATAGAACGAGATACGAGACTGGCTTCGATAGGCTGATCATCTTCAAGGCCTAAGCGAGTCATCATGTTTTTCATACGCTCGCCACCAAAGAGGCGCATGAGATCGTCTTCCATGCTGACAAAGAACTGACTGCGACCATTATCGCCTTGACGACCAGAACGTCCACGGAGCTGGTTATCAATACGACGAGATTCGTGTCGCTCTGTACCTAAAACGTATAAACCACCGGCGTCTTGAACACGCTTTGCTTCCTCAGGATCGATTGGATTACCACCAAGCAGAATGTCGACACCACGACCAGCAATGTTTGTAGCGAGTGTTACCGCACCAAAACGACCAGCCTGAGCAATAATATTAGCTTCACGTTCATGGTTTTTAGCATTCAAGATTTCAAACTGAACCCCTGCTTTCTTTAGATGCTCAGCAAGAATTTCGTTTTTAGCAATACTAACCGTACCAATCAAAATTGGTTGACCAACTTTATTACGCTCCTTAACTTCATTAGCAATGGCTTTAAACTTCGCTTCCTCAGTTTTGTACACTACATCTGGGGCGTCTTCACGAACCATTGGTTTGTTGGTGGGAATTTGCTCAACGTGAAGTTTGTAGATTTTGAAAAATTCTTCTTCTTCGGTTTTAGCCGTACCGGTCATACCAGAAAGTCTGGAGTATAGGCGGAATAAGTTCTGGAACGTAATTGTGGCTAAAGTCTTGCTCTCTTGCTGAATTTTCACACCCTCTTTAGCTTCGATAGCTTGGTGGAGACCTTCGCTGTAACGACGACCAAACATCATGCGTCCAGTAAATTCATCAACGATAATAATTTCGTTGTCACGAACCACATAGTCTCGGTCGCGTTTAAACAAAGTTTTAGCACGAAGGGCTTGCTCAATATGATGTAAGGTTGTTACACCCTTACTGGTGTCGTAAATGTTTTCAACATTTAAAATCTTTTCAATTTTGTTGATACCTTCATCGCTCAAGCTGGCTGACTTATGTTTTTCGTCAGTGGTATAGTCAGTGTCTTCTTGGAGACGATCAACGATTTTTGCAAACTCAATATATTTATCGGTTGGATCGGTATCCGGCTGAGAAATGATTAAAGGAGTACGAGCTTCATCAATTAAAATGCTGTCGACTTCATCGACGATCACGAAAAACAAATCTCGCTGAACTAAACGCTCGGCGGATGGTACCATGTTATCGCGCAAATAATCGAAACCGTATTCATTGTTGGTACCGTAGGTAATGTCGGCGGCATAAGCTTCGCGACGAGTAATTGGTCGCATGTGCTTTACGTCCATAACCAAACCTTGAGTTTCGCTCTCTAAACGATCGATTTCTTCTTGTTCTGGTTGATAAGTTGGATCGTAACGGAAAGACTGTTCGTGTTGAATAGAGGAGACAGAAAGACCAAGATAGTGGAAGATGGGACCCATTAAACTCGCATGCCAACGTGCCAAATAGTCGTTAACAGTAACCAAATGAGCACCACGTCCTGCTAAAGCGTGTAAAACTAAAGGTAAGGTTGCGGTTAAAGTTTTACCTTCACCAGTTTTCATTTCGGCAATCTTACCTTCTGACAAAACTAAACCACCAACGACTTGAACATCGTAGTGTGATTTGGCAATTGAACGATGTGAGGCTTCGCGAGTTAAAGCGAACACACGATTTCGAATCTCGGCAAGCTTTTTAAAAACTTTGTCTTCAGATTTTAGTTCCGCGAGTTCATCACGATATGTTTTAATCTCAGCCTGAATTTGTTCTTGGCTGAGATTTTTGATTTCATCAGCAAGTGCGTTAATCTCAGCAAGGTCCTTCTTATATGTGACTAGAGGATCTTTTTCAAAAGAGAATATCTTGGAAATAAATGACATAATTTGTCTTATATATAAGCCTTTTCTGGCGTTAAGTTCTGTAAATACTAATATAGTATAGCTTAAAATGGCCTAAAAACCAATGGTTGTTCTTCTAAACTAAAGTACGTCACCACTTTATAGATGACGTACTAATTAAATCTTAAATTCTTATTTCGCTCGCTTGAACATCGCCCCAAGACGACGACGTAAACTTATTTTCTTATCTTTTTCTTTCGTCAGTTGTTCGCGAATTTTTGGAAGGACTAAATCTAAAGCGGCATAAAAATTATCAGAAGCAGCCTCGGCATAATGACCATGTGGCTGGATACGAACTTCTACTCGCTGCACTTCTCCGCTTTGATGATGCTTATCAATCTCCAACTCTACGTGTACGGTCTCGTCTGGTTTTAAAAACTTCTCTAAAACAGAAAGTTTGTTTTCAATACCGGCACGTACAGAATCGGACACTGTAGTATTTGTCGCTTTTATATTGAGATTCATAAGATCCTTTCACTTACTAATCTTACCTTAATTATACCACGTTAAGCCTTCCTTCAAAACCAACAAACTCTGGTTCGTGCTCTAATTCAACCCCAGTTTTTGCTAGTACCCCAGCTTTTACTTGATTATAGAGGGTGATTACGTCTTCTGCACTAGCTTTCCCTGTTTTATTCAAGATAATCGCTGGTTGAGCGGGATTAATTTGAGCTCCCCCAACCTCTAAACCCTTAAACCCACAAACATCAAGTAAAAATGCAGTAGGGGTTTTGTAGCCTTGAGGGACTTTAAGTCTATCTGCCATCGCTTCAAGGCGCTGAGCTTGTTCAGTTCCAAATAAATCTAGAACTTTCTTTTGCATGTCCGCAAACTCACTATCGCTTAATATTGGACCACGGAAAAATGAACCAGCATTACCGCGTTCGGGTGCATCTGGAAACGGAAACTTGGTATTTCTAATTTCAATAATCGCGCTTCTAATTTCGGCAAGGGTAATTGTTTGCGGATCACGATCAGCAAACTTAATTTTCAAATCACCATAAGATAAATTTGGATTGGGTACTTTTGATAACACTAAGTTTGTATGTAATATAACGTAACGATTTTTTTCCGAGGTATTGAAGATACTTTTTCGATAACCAAACTCACACTCATCGCGAGAAATAATTTTTGTGTCATGTGTTTGTCGATCGAATACCAACACTGATTCTACAACCTGACTGGCCTCTTGTCCGTAAGCCCCCACATTTTGAACTGTAAGTGCGCCAGTGTTGCCTGGGATGTGTGATAAGTTCTCAATGCCCCATAGCCCATGCTCAACGGCAAACGCCACCACAGAGTCCCAGTTTTGACCTGAGCCAATCGTCAGTCGAACCTGAGAATCTGAAATATCTTCTTGCTCAATACCTTCGTTAACCAGCTTTATAACTAGGCCATCAAAGCCTTTATCCGAAACGAGAACATTGCTACCACCACCCATAATCAAAACTTGGGCAGATTTTTGTTCTGCAAATTTTAAAGCCTCGTTAAGCTCATCGGTGGTTTTAGCTTCACAAAAATATTTAGCTAGACCGCCGATGTGAAAAGTGGTGTGCTCTGAAAGTAAAATGTTTTCTTGAATATCCATAAGTTAAATTGTTTGACTAACCTCTATTTTTATGATTAAATGTATAGCCGAGAGAACGACGAAGAGGAGGAGTTACCCATGCCTGACGAAGCCCCGGACTTGTCGGTGATCAAGATGCCAACTGACGACGAGAAGAAGTACTTCCTGTACAGTAAGCTCAACACATACATGCGTCGCGGCGAGGAACAAGGTCTTGCTTACAGGGCTCCTGAGGCCATGAGCAGGGACGAGATCGACACTCACTACAAGACCTACATTCTCACTCACTTGATTGTGAATGATGAGATCCTCCCAGACCAAATGTCGGCCGCACTTGCAGGCCCTTATGGCTTGGAAACCGATATATTCTACAATGCCTGGATAGTCATCGATGACTATGCCACAACAGGAGGTGAAAAGGCTCGCGCCGGCAAATCCTGGAATCTCCCGCCTGAGGAGGACCCCCCGAACTGATCGGGGGCTTTTTTATATACTCTCTATAAACTCGTAAGCCAACTTATTGAAACTTCCCACAGCCATAACAATAATTACATCATCGTTTATTGCCTCGTCTTTCAAAATTTCTAATGCCGCGTCTTTGTTCGCCACCAACCTGACGTCCTTGTGATGCTTACTGATCGCTTTAACTACGTCCTGCCCGCTGATTGTGGCATCTTTAACATTTTCACGAGCCGGATAAATTTCAGCGATTAAAACATGATCAGCGGCATCAAAACTTTTTACCAGCTCTGGTAACGTTGCCGATGTACGACTAAAGGTATGTGGTTCAAAGATTGCCCAAATTCGTTTCTCACTGTATCGAGAACGAGCCGCTTCCAAAGTTTCGCGAACCGCTGTTGGATGATGAGCGTAATCGTCAATAACGGTAATTCCGTTTCGTTTGCCGAGTAATTCAAAGCGACGCTTAACTCCTTTGTATTCACTCAACGGGGCACTAAGTAACTCATGCGAAAAGCCCAAAGCTCTCACGGTTGCAATACAAGCTAAAGCGTTGTAAACGTTAATTTTCCCTGGCAAAGAGATTGCGTAACTTTCCAGCTTTTCGTTAGCTTCGTTTTTCTTGTCTCGAACTTGAAAAGTAGTTTGTTCTGGGCCAAAGAAAATATCACTCGCGGTATACTCGCTCATTTCCTTTAAGCTGTAACCGAAACTAGCTACGTTTGTTTCGAAAGCCAATTTGGCTGCGTTCACATCATCAGCGTTGTATATAAGTAGGCCATCGGCTGGCATGGCGTGAATCAGTAATTTAAATTCTTCCAAGATTTCTTCAATGCTACCGAACATATCGGGATGATCGAATTCAATGTTGTTAAGAATCACGATGTCTGGTCGATAATATTGGAACTTTGGAGTAGGGTCATCAAAAGTAGCTTTGTATTCATCACCTTCGAATACGAAATAATGACCATCACCTTTGTGGAAATTGGTTTCAGAACCTTGCAAAACAGCCCCAACCACAAACGAACTATCATCCAGTTCCCTTAAAACACTCCCCAATAAACCAGCTGTGGTAGATTTGCCATGAGTTCCTGCCACCACAATGCGTAATTTGTCTTTAGAGAGCTCATATAACAATTCAGAAAACGACACATAAGGTAAGTCGTTATCAACAATGTATTTGACTTCAGGATTATTTAAATCTTCCCCAGCACTAAGCACATACAGATCAGCTGGATTATTAATAATATTTTGAGCGTCGTAACCAGTAAAATAGTCGATGCTGTATTTATCTAAAACATCTTTTGCAGGCGCGTAGACAGTTTTAGCATCACTGCCAAGGACCGTATAACCTTCGTCGCGGGCTATTCCTGCCGTGGCAGACATCGCAATACCGCCAATCCCAACAAAATAGATATTATGGATTTCACTTAGATTCATGAGTTTGTTCATAGTTAGTAATCAATTTTCTAATTTGTGGAATATTTTCTAAAGCTGCTTTGCGACCTTCTTCATAATTTTGCTGCATCTGTTCAACCGCATACGACTGTCGTCCACGTTTCATCTCATGACGAATAAGCAAGTCTGAATCTTTGAAAACGTCGTACTTATCTTTTTTATTCTGTGCAGCAATAGCCAAATCTAAAGATTTTCCAAGGACACTAAATAACCCTTGTCGGTTAGAAAAATCGGACTCATTTAAATTAACATCAGCAAAAAAATCAAAGATATCCATTTGCTCAAATGACTTAGCCATAGTACTCCACAACCGTTCGGCATAAGAAACTAGGAAAACTTTTTTCAAAGTTTTTAAAGCTCGGTGAATCCTGACTTGATATGGCAAAAAAATATGTTCCACCGCTCTAATGTTAACCCCAATAACAATATCCATACCAGCTTGCCTGACTACATCACACGGTACAATGCTCAACAAACCACCATCGACTAAAGTCCGATTCCCCCAAACAACTGGTTCAAAAACTCCAGGAACTGTGCAAGAAATACGAGCAGCGTGAGCAATATCACCCATCGATAACACGACTTGCTCACCCTTATCTATATCAACTGTAACAAAACCCATTAAAGGTCGAACTTCTTCAAATTTTTTATCTCCAGTAAATTTGCGTATTTGCTCTTCAACTTTATCAAGGTTATAAATTCCACCCTTCGTGCCATTGCGATTTAATAAACTAAATACCACGTCTTTATTTAGTTTAAATAAGTATTGTTTAAGCTCAGGAAGAGTACCACACGCGTAACTCGCTGCTATAATAGTTCCACCCGAGCAAGCAGCAATATAATCAATGGGTATGTTGTGTTCATTTAGAACTTCTAAAAATCCAATATGAAAACCGGAACGCGATGAAGCGCCACTTAAAGCCAGGCCAATTTTAGGAATTCGTTTCTCGTTCATATCTACTGTGCTAGTGAATAAATAACCTTGGCGATTCTTTGCTCAGCACCAGCGGGCATTATCTCAGCTAAATTAGAAGTTATACTTTTTTGTAAATTTCCATCAAGCAGTAGATTGCGGACACCCTTCAGAAGCTCATCAACTTCCGTGCCATCTTGATCAAAAACTATTGCAGCTTTTTTACTCCACAACATGGCCGCGTTAGATTCTTGGTGGGTTTTAGGCATCGGTATAATAATCGCTGGTTTATGAAGAACGCTTAATTCACTTATCGCCGAGAGACCGGCGCGAGAAATCACCACATCAGCAGCGGCATAAGCCATGTCCATGCGTTCAATATATTTATAAGGGTGATAGTTCGGCAAAGATTTCTCACTTGGTTTACCGGTAGTGTGAATAATTTGAGCGAAACTTAAAAGTTTAGGCAAAGCTTTTTCAACTAACTTATTAAGACCTTCCGCACCTGAACTTCCACCGGTAATTAGAACCACTGGTAATTCTGAATGAAGTTTAAAAAACTTTAAGGCAGCTGATTTAGCTGGTAATTCTTTGGTATTAAAGCGCACAGGATTTCCCGCCCATAACACCTTATTATTAGCTTCTGAAAACAAACCACTCCCCTGAGAAAAATCACGGATGGAATGCTCAAAGGTCACAGTGATTTTTGTGGCAATTGGCGCACAGAGTGAATTTGATAAAGTACGCTCCACATCTTGTTGATGAATTAATATTGGAATTCTTAATACCCAAGCCGCGTACATTAATGGGACTTGAACAAATCCCCCAGCTCCCACAACTACGTTAGGTTTATACGAAACAATAATGAATAGTGATTGTAAAAACCCAAGAAGAATCGCGAAAGGAGACCATAACGTCTGCAAGGAAAAATATCGTCGCAACTTACCCGAAAAAATCGCTTTAAAGTCTATCCCTAAGCCATGAGCGGCTTTTTTTTCTGGTCCATGATATGTTCCAACCAATAGAAACTTCGTCTCTGGTTTTTCATTATAGATATGGTCTGCGATGGCTAAGAGCGGAGACACTGGTCCCATAGTTCCGCCACCAACTAAAATAATTTTAAAAATAGAATGTTTTGTCATGATTTATTGGTCATCTTCTGGTTCAGGTTCGTAAGTTTCGGGTTGAGGCTCAACTGGTTTGAGCTCTTTAGCTGTTTGTCGATAAATTTCTAAAGTTTGCTTGGCTGCAATATCCCAGTCAAAATACTGGGAACGGACTAAGCTTTTTTGTTGCATCTGTTGATGAAACTGAGTATCTTTCGCTAACAAGTAAAACTTTTCAGCCATATCTTCTAAATTATAAGGATCAAAATATAAAGCTGCGTTATCATAAACCTCATTAAACACTTCTATATTAGACACGGCCAGAGGTAAACCAAAACGCATCGCTTCTACACCTGGTAAGCCAAAACCTTCGTGCAATGAAGCATTGGCATAAGCATAGGCGCCTTGATAGAGAGCAGATAAATCTGTATCAGAAATATAGTCAGTGAAGACTAAACGGTTTTTATGAATAACATCCATCGCCTGAAATTTGATCTCCGGGTAATGCGGGTCTGGTTTACCTGCAATGACCAAATCCATATCCAAATTATACTTTGATAAAAACTCATCGAAACCATGAGTTAACTGAACCACATTCTTTTTTCGTTCTAAAGTCCCAACAAATAAAAAGTATGGTCGAGACAGTAAATATGAGCGCTTTACATCTGCAATTTGTTTGTCCGACACTGGCTCTAAAGTGGTGCCTTCATAAACAACATCAATCTTATCTAAAGACACTTTCAAGGTTTTGGCAATATCCTTTTTTGACGCTTCTGAGACCGTGATAATTCTAATGGCTTTTTTGGCTGCAGTCTCAATAATTTTCTTGTATGCCATGAATTTCCAATAACGCCCAATTTTGTGGCCACTAATTTTATGGTGAACCACGTCATGGATAGTTACAACATAAGGTCTGTTATACCAAATGGGGACATTAAAATTTGGAAAATGAACGATGTCTAACTTAGCTTTGTTTAACTGTCGTAAAAAGATCAACTGTTCCGAAAACGAATAATGCCTGGCGTTAGTTGAGACTAAAGTTACTTGAGAAAACTTTTGTAAAGCTATTAAATCTTCGTCAGCAATGGCGTCGGGTTTGTAAAACACAATAAACTCGTTATCTCGATCGCGTTTTAACATGGCAATAAGCAACGCAAAAGAGTACCGACCAATGCCGGCATGCATGCTCCCACCCATTCTTAAATCAAATCCGATGCGCATATGAGTATTTTATCTCAGGCTATTAAATACCGCGAGAGTTTGTTCTGCGGTTCGCTCCCAGCTAAATCGTTCGGCTCTAGCACTTCCTTTGGCAATTAATTGTGATCGAACGCTTTCATTTGTAAGTACTTCAGACAGTGCGAACGCTAAATCATCAATATTATAGGGATTAACGAGTAAGGCAGCGTCCCCGACAATTTCGGGGATAGCTGAAACCTGACTTGTGACTACGGGGACGCCTAGACTCATCGCTTCTAGTGGTACGAAGCCAAACCCTTCGTAAAAGCTTGGGTAGACAACTGCTCGAGCAAGTTTCATAATCGCAGGTTTGTCTGTTTCATCAACATAGCCCAAGTATTTTATTGAGCGCTTTTTTTTGCTCTTTCCGAGCGCTTCTAAAATTTCACCGTACTTCCAACCAAGCTTACCAACAATCACTAAATGGGCATCAGAGTCTGTAGCTTCAAAAGCTTTGATTAAACCAATCAAGTTTTTTCGTGGCTCGAGAGTACTAACAAACAATAAATATTTTCCTGGTAAGCCATAAACATTTCTAGCATCACGAAGTCTATCTGCAGGAATGTGCGAATCAAAAGTTGAACGGTCAATTCCAGGATTAATCACAGAAATTTTTGATTCCTCGATACCTGTTAGCTTTATGAGATCGTGCTTGGTGTGTTCTGAAACGGCTATGAGTTGATCCGCTCGTTCATAGATTTTCTTTACGTTTAGAAACTTGTGCCATAAACGACCTTTCATACTGTAATATTGCGGGGTGATTATTGGTGAGAGATCGTGAACCGTAATAACTAATTTTTTTCCACTACTAATTCCAAAACGGTTGGCGTTTGGTAAAAATAATATATCGAAGTCACCGATAAGTTGTTCAAAGTGAGGACGACTAAAAACTTTAAGTGAGAGGTTTAAAACTCGATTTGGAATGCGGGTTTGAACAATCTTTGAATTAACATATTGTAAATGCTCAAAACTCTCTGGTAATAATGAATTTGAAAAAAACACATACTGATTATCTTGGTCGATTGCCAGCAGGTGCTCCAAAAGATTGAGGATATAATTTTCAACCCCGCTGACCACGCCTGTTTGTAAGCTTCTTAAATCAACAGCTATTTTCATAACGTTTCGGTTATAGGCTTCATAAATTCAGTGAGCTTTCGTTTAAACGACTCTTTACTGAACTTGTTAGCATGGTTTTGTAAAGCTTGCAGGTTATATTTTAAATGATCCCAAGCTTGGATATACGTTTTGATGCTGTCTTTCGTAACGTCAGAAAATAGTTCGCCGCTAACCCCAGGTTCTATTGTCTCCAACGAGCCGCCTCTGGCCAAGCCAAGAGTTGCTGTACCACAAGCCGCAGCCTCAAGTGGCATCATCCCGAAGTCTTCAAATTGAGGGTAAATGTACCCTTTGGCCCCACTATATTCATCTCTAAGGACTTCGTCACTTACTCGACCCAGAAAAGTTATATTTGGCTTAGCGATGGACCTTAAATACTCTTCTTGTCTACCAGTGCCAACCACATGAAGCGGCCAACCAAGTTCATTGAAGATCTCAACAATCTTTTCATTGTTTTTGTGAGCGTGAAGACGACCAGCAATCAAAAAGTAATCTTGTTTACTACGTGTGGGTTTCCAAAAATTCACATCAACAAATGGATGAATTACCACACTGTCGCGGTTATAATATTTCTTTATACGGCTTTGAACTTCTGCGGAGTTCGCAATGAAGTGCGTAACTTTTTGAGCATGAGCATAATCCCACTTTTGCATCCATGACAAATACTTCATCAAAAGAGGATAAAGAGGTTTTAAAATTTTTGGTAATTCCTGGGCGGCATATTCTTGCTCACCCCATAAAAATCTTGCCGGTGTGTGACAATAATTTACGTGAATAGAATTTTTATCAACGTTAAGATTACGGATAAAGCTTGAGCTGGATGACAATACCACCTTAGCTTGGGGTTTCATAAACTTTAACGCTAACGGAATAAATATCAACCAGTACTGTAAATTCTTTTTGATTAAATAAAGATGCTGAATAAAACTTGTACGTAAGTCCCAATCGTCAAACAAGTTTCGATATTTCTCATCCGCAACTAAAGTGTAAACTGGGGCGTCTGGGTAGAGTTCATGAATACAATCAAAAACCCGCTCAGAGCCGCCGAGCTGGGTAAAAGAATCGTGAGCAAGGGCAATATTAATTTCAGGTTTCATTAATCTATATTTGATAACTTAGAAGTCTTCTTTTGGCTTTTTCGCAAAAAACAACATCCAAAAACTGTTAGCTAAAACTTTAATGTCTAGCCATAAACTCCAATTTTCAATGTAAAACATATTAAGACGCATTTCTTCTTCGAAAGGTAAGAGTGGGCGAGAAATAATTGCCAACTGTGATAGACCAAAAATTCCCGGCTTGATACTTAACACTCGTGGATAGATATGCTTGTAATTTTCAAGTTCAGGTAAAACGTGTGGTCTTGGACCAACCATACTGATATCACCTTTTAAAACGTTCACGAACTGAGGTAATTCATCTAACTTAGTCTTACGTAAAAACCGTCCAAAGCGGGTCACCCGTGGGTCATCTTTAAATTTAGAGACGGCACCGTCGCTCCCACCACGGGCATTGTTTTGGCGCATTTCCAACCATAATTTTTCAGCTTCTTCTCCGCCATAACCCTCACCTACGCTTAGATGAGCGTGCATACTACGAAATTTGTAAAACCAAAAAGCTTTGTTACGACTCCCTCTTTGCGCAGAGTAAATTACAGGACCACGACTATCAAGTTTGATTCCAATTGCGATTAATATAAACAGTGGACTGGTTATAACAATACAAATAGTGCTAACAATAATATCGAAAATTCGTTTGACTACTTTCCCCCATCCATCTAATGGTGTGTTTTTTAAACTAATAATTGGGATACCTTTAACCGTACTTACCTCGACAACATTTCGTTGCACCTCAAAAAGATTTGGGACGAAACTAAATTGTAACCCGTGCTTACGAACAAACTCAACGATTTTAAAATTAGCTGTGTCACTTAATGACGCATTGGTTTGCATAATTTCATCAAACCGATTTTCAGCATAAAGCTTCTCAAGCTCCGACATCGTATTGTTGTCATATGGTAACTCTGCAACCAAGCGATATCCCAGACTTTTGTTCTTATACACCGACTCAATTATCTTTGACTCTTGATTGTTACCATTGATAATAACCAACCGATGTAGTCCAAGTCCGCGTTTGAATAAAACTTTTTGAATATTTTTTAAAATCAGTCGTCCGAAAACAACCAAGATAATACTCAAAACCCAAGTAGCTAAAACAATAAAGCGTGAGGGAAAGAGTTCGCGATTAAAGAAGAATAAAATTATAACCAAAAATAGACCAAGAGACACGCCCAAAACCACTCGCCAGAACTCCTGACTAAATTTTCTCGTCCCCTTCAAATTATACAAACCAAGACTTCCAAAAATGAGCAACATAATTGGAATGACAAAAGTCAGAACTCCTAAAAATTCAGAAAGTTGCAAGTTGTAGATGACTGGGCCAACTAACTCTTCAAAACGAAGTCGACTGTAAAAAGAAAAAATCCCCGCCGCCACGAGCATCAAGGCATCTACTGGCACAGAGACTATATTAAATACAAGTTCCGGTTTCTTCATAAGACTTTTACTGGTCTATAACTAATCATTTTCAGATAGAATTGCCCCGTTATTATAGCATTTTCTAAGACATTTCTCAAAACTGCCCCAAAATCCTAGGTTTAACATAGTTTAGGCAGTATGATAGTATATTAGTACGTTTATTCAGAAATTATGACAGAAACTCTACATTACAAAACAGCTGTTCTGTTCGGTGGCGCAGGATTTATCGGGACTCATTTGGCAGCAAGCTTGCTTAAAAGTTCTACTGTTGAAGAAGTCTTTTTAGCTGACCTCGTCTCTACTCCAACCAACCTCTGGCCAAAAGAGCTTCAAGAATTTAGTACTCAGGGAAAAGTCCATTTTGTGGAGTTGGATGTGAGGAAGCCAATACAACATTCTGATCTCCCACAAAACGTTGACTTAATCGTAAACTTAGCTGCCATTCATAAACAACCTGGACACAACGAACAGGAGTACTTTGAAACGAACTTGGCCGGTGCAGAAAATGTATGCGCCTGGGCCATTCAAGTTAAGTGTAACAAAATGATTTTTACAAGTAGTATTGCCACGTTTGGCAAAGCCACTGAACCTAAAACAGAAGACTCACTACCAACCCCAAACACTCCTTACGGTATTTCCAAACTTGTCGCTGAAAAAATTCACTTAACCTGGCAAGCTGGTAACTCCTCACGACGTTTATTAATCGTTCGTCCTGGAGTTATTTTTGGTCATAACGAAAATGGCAACGTTACCCGCATGATTAAAGCAGTTTTGGGACGATATTTCTTTTATACCGGGAATAAAAAAGTTCGCAAAGCTGGAGGATACGTAAAAGAACTTTGTAATTCAATGATGTGGATGCTTAGACATCAAAATATAAAAGATCAACCAGTTCTTTTATATAATTTCAGCATGGACCCAGCACCAACAGTAGAAGATTATGTTCATGCTATAAACAAAACCGTAAATCGAAGCAACTTCACTCCTAACGTTCCCCATACCCTACTCCTCACCGCTTCTTACTTTATCGAAGCCCTTGCCCGTGTCTTGAAAATCAAACAACCGATTAGCCCAGTAAGAATGAAAAAGCTCGTGCATCAAAATTTGATTGTGCCAACTGTACTCAAAGATTCAGGCTACACTTACCAGTACACTTTAGAGTCAGCGATGGCTGATTGGAAACAGGAATGGCCGGAAGACTGGTCAAAGAAGTAATTCAAGCTCAAATAGATAAATAAAAAATCCTTTCGAAATTAATCGAAAGGATTTTTTATACTTTTAGCAAACTCGTAAGCCGAATTCTGTTTCTAAATAATCATCTATCTTGTCCTGCTGTTACCACCAGGATCATGCTGCCTACCAAATTTGGCATTGCACTCAGGTAAGGATTTGGCCGTTTCACCCTCTACATTACTGCAAAGGTTCACCCCGAAGGGTGCTCTTGGCTTGCGCCGCCAGCGTCACTGTTCGCACCTCTAAAATTACTTTCGACGGGAATTACCCGCTACCCTTGTTAATGACTCTATAGTGGCCATCAACTAAGTGTTCGGACTTTCCTCTCTTAGCCTTGCGGTAAGAGCGATTATTCGATTTGCTAAAAGCCCCAAAATAATATCATATTTGGGGGCTTTTGTCAAACAAATCGCTACTGTTTAATTTCTGGAATACGAAAAACCCCTCCATGCGGAGGGGCTTTAAATTGATATTTGCTACTAAGCAAACTCATGATTAAGGACTGGCATCAGCCCAAGCTGCGCCGGTACAAATCCACAAAATAGCGGCATCAGTCTCAACGTAAATTCTTCCAGCTTCTCCAGCTGCGTCACAATCGGTACCGGTAGGGGTAGCTGTTCCTGAAGGGATTTCTAGTAAACCAGCAATGTTTGTAGTAGAGGTTGCGTGACCTATGTTAACTACATCTGTGGAAGGAACACCCTGAGTAGCAACAATGTTAACGGTTCTTGTACCAGCTAAAGCAGCTGCATTAGAAATGTTAACAGTTGTATTTCCACTACCCAGTGTATTGTTTGCAATGTTAAGAGTAGTTGTTGTGCCAGCGGCATTTACACCATTGGCAATATTTACGGTTTGAATGTTTGTGCCACTTAAGTTAGCAGAACCAATATTAATAATATTTGAAGTACCGTTTGATTGACCAATAGTAATGGTACCTGTCTGAGCTGTTCCACCGATAGTGATTGTACCAGTAGTCATCGCGGCACCAATAGCAACGGATCCAGCGGTTTGAGTATTACCGATAGCGATAACGTTAGCTCCGGTTCCACCAACGCTAATGGTTTTAACCACAGCGGCACCAGTACCAATGTTAATTGTCTGTGCGGCTGTTCCAGTTCCCAAGCCAATGGTACCAGTTTGTCCCGTACCACCTAAAGTCAAAGTTCCAGCAACTGCAGCAGAACCAAGAACGATATCAGAACCTGCAGCAGCTTCCATTGATAAAGCACCATCGCTAGTAACAGCTAGGGCACCTACAGTCAAAGCTGCTCCGGCAGAACCCGGAACCATCAACGCGATAATTGCCAAACTCGCGGTGGCAATTTGCATTCCTTTTAGTTTCATTTTATCTTTCCTTTATTTCAAATATTTTCTATTTGAACAAGTTATTTTATGCATTAATTATACCACACTTTTAATACGCAAGGTGGATAACCTCGCTATTTCCTTAGAACTTCAAGCCCTAAAAAGGTTACTGAATCACCTAATTGTTCTTCGATACGCAGTAGCTGATTGTATTTAGCTGTGCGCTCCGTTCGACTTAACGAACCAGTCTTGATTTGTCCCGTACCCAAGCCAACAACAAGATCAGCAATTGTAGTATCTTCGGTTTCCCCAGAACGATGCGAAACTACTGAAGTATAATTGCTTTGTTTAGCCAAAGCAATCGCGCCGATCGTTTCACTAACCGTCCCGATTTGATTGAGTTTTATCAAAATCGAGTTGGCAACACCTTTAGTAATGCCTTCCTGTAAACGTTTGATGTTTGTGACAAAAAGATCATCACCTACAATCTGAACTTTGCTTCCAAGTTTTTCAGTGAGCATTTTCCAACCGTCCCAATCATCTTCAGCTAAGCCATCTTCTATAGAAACTATCGGATATTTTTCCACCCAAGAGGCGAGCATGTCCACCATCTCTGCAGATGATAAAGATTTTCCATCACGCTTTAATTCATACTTACCAGTCCTATAAAATTCACTAGCAGCAGCATCAATGGCAATGACAATGTCTTCTCCTGGTTTATATCCGGCCGCTTCAATAGATTGAACGATTAACTGTAGTGGTTCTTCATTTGAACGAAGTGTTGGCGCAAACCCACCCTCATCACCAACTGTTGTAGAGAAACCTTTGTCCGCTAAAATTTTTGCTAAGGCGTGGAAGGTTTCGACGCCTATGCGCAACACCTCTTTAAAACTGCGTGCACCAACTGGCATAATCATGTATTCCTGAAAATCGCTTGAATTAACAGCATGAGCACCGCCGTTAAGAACATTCATCATCGGTACCGGTAATTGAATACTCGTTTGGGTATTCCCTATTTCCGCAAAATACTGATATAGAGATTGCTTACTACTAAGAGCTTTTGCCTTGGCAAAAGCCATAGATACACCCAAGGTTGCGTTAGCACCCAAGCGGCTTTTGTCTTCTGTACCATCCAGAGAAATTAATGTGCCATCCAAACTTTTTTGATCAAAGTCTTTACCAACTAAAGCATTAGCGATTTCGGTATTCACGTTGGCCACAGCTTTTAATACACCTTTACCACCGTATCGCGCGCTATCACCATCGCGTAGTTCAATAGCTTCATAATTACCAGTAGAAGCTCCACTGGGCACAGAAGCACGACCAACAGAACCGTCGTCTAAGGTTAAATCAACTTCGACTGTAGGATTGCCCCGCGAATCTAAAATTTCTCGAGCGATTACTTTTGAAATACTGGACATGTTTTGGTTTCTTGGCGAATAATTACAACTTTATTATACAAAGGATTGAGAGAAATAAAAAGAGCCGCAACATGCGGCACTAGTTAAACGATAAACTCGTGAATCGTTTCGTTATCAAGATCTCTTTCTTTAACATCACTAAATAAATGGTACATCAAGCGAATAATTCCAGCATGGGTGATAGCTAATATCACTTTATCATCTGTATGAGTTTGTCTGAGAAAATCAAGAAAAGTAGTTACACGTTTTTTTACATCGTTAAAATCTTCGCCACCAAACTCATGGTAGTCATATTCCTGTCTGAAATCTTTGTGTCGATAGTCTGGCCCAAACTCTTCCAGAATATCTTTCCATGATCGGCCATTTAGAGAGCCGAAGTCGCGTTCAATTAATTCATCCCTATAGACAACAGGTAATTTAAGCTTTGTCGAAACAACTTCTGCCGTCTGATGCGTCCGCATTAAAGGCGAGGCGTAAATGGCATCAATATGATGTTCGGTGAGCTGGTCGGCCATTACTGCAACTTGTTTCTCACCCACTTCGTTAATTGGCAAGTCCAAGTGACCATAGACTATCTCATTTTTATTACCATCTGTTTGCCCATGACGGATCATCAGTAATTTCATCTATTTTCCCATTCTTCGTTCACGCTTGGCAAAATCTGCGAGCGCAAGTTCTAATTGATCAACGTTAAAAGCGGGCCACAACGTTTCGGTAAAATAAAATTGGCTGTTAGCTGTATGCCACATCATAAATCCTGCTGACCAGTGTGGTTCACCGCCAGTACGTACTACTAAATCGACTTCTGGTAGAAACCCAGTAGACAATGATTGTTTGACGTCTTCATAGGAAAGTTTTTGGTCAGTGGGGTTTAACTTTGGGATCGCATCAAGCATTTCTTCAATTCCACTGTATCCAAATAACACAGTGATAGTACGTTTTGTAAAATGGGCTGTTTTGCTTTCTAAGTCAGTAATAGATTTTGCTAAATCGGTATCGTTTAAAATCTCATTCCATTTCCCAACCACCCGAACTTTAATTTCATTTTTAATTAACTCTTCAAGCAATTTTGAATCAGATGATTTGCTTTTTGCTATAAAAGCAAGGAATTGAACTTCAAAGGGGGTTCTTTTTCGTAAGTTATCACCGGATGCTCCCCAAAAAGTAACGTAGTTTACGCCTTTCTTAAACAAGGCTTCACTGAGTTCCCAGAAACGTTTAATCCCTTCTTCATGCCCTGCAGTGGGCACAAGCCCTTGGCTCTTAGCCCAACGACGATTTCCGTCTGGAATAAGCGCTACGTGATTCGGTATATTTTCATCAGTCATACAACTGATTGTATCATACAAAAACGCCCCAGAATAGGGACGTTTTGAAGTTTAATCTTTAGGAACAGTATGCCAGTAAATCTTGCTTGGATCAGGGCGATTATTGCGTCTGTTAGGCTTACTACCAAACGGAGATTTGGCTGCACTTGGGCCTGTAGGACGCTGTGGTCGACCAGACTGAGAACTTGGACCGCTGGGACGAGTAGTCCCCGCGCTTGGCCCTGAAGGACGAACTGGTCTGTCTGATTGAGCTGAATGAGCTCGTGGGCCACTAGGGCGAGCTGAGGAACGAGGAGAACTGGAGACTGATCGAGTACTTCCGTAACTTGGACGAGTATTTGGTCTTGAACCAAACGAACGAGGAGGTCGGCTTGAACGCTCTGGTCGTTCTGGTCCTTCTAAAACAACGGCTTGTAAATTTTTGGGAGTTTCTTTAACAGGCAACGGCATTTTGATAACGCGTTCAATACTGCGAACATCAAATTTTTGATCTGGCGTGACGAAAGAAATGGCTTTACCGATTTTTCCCGCACGAGCAGTACGACCAATTCGATGGACATAATCTTCAGCGTGTTCTGGTAAATCGTAGTTAACGACTAAGTTAATCCCGGAAACATCAATCCCGCGAGCCGCAATATCTGTTGCGACTAAAACGCGGTACTTTCCACTTTTGAAACCAGCCAAAGCTTCTTTGCGTTGAGACAAAGAACGATTGGAGTGAATTTCGGCAGCAGTGCTACCAAGTTTATTAATATGATGAGTAACTTTCTTGGCTCCGTACTTGGTACGAGTGAACACTAAAATAGTTTGATGACTTTCTTCAAGCAATTGCTGAAGTAAAGCCGGCTTTTCTTTGGGATGAACGAAAATGATTTCTTGAGTAACTTTTTCTGCAGTAGAACCAGCTGGCGCAACTTCCACACGAACAGGTAACTGCATGTAAGAGGTAGCTAAGGCAACAATTTCATTAGGCATGGTTGCAGAAAACAACATGGTCTGACGATTGGTTGGCATCTTTTTGAAAACTTCTTTAATCTGAGGCGCAAAACCCATATCGAGCATACGATCAGCTTCATCTAAAACGACAACGCGAACTTTGTCGAGTTTAACTGTGCCTTGCTTTAAATGATCATTCAAACGACCAGGAGTCGCAATGAAAACATGAGGCTGCAGGCGCAAGCTACGAATTTGTTTAGAGATAGGCTCACCACCAATAAGCACGGTGGTCTTGAGACCGAGATCTCTACCGATGACGTGAAGTGATTCCTCAACTTGCAAAGCCAGTTCGCGAGTTGGAACAACAACTAAACCGTTGTTACCTTTGTGCTCACTTAAACGCTGAAGCATCGGAATACCGAAAGCTAAAGTTTTTCCGGTACCAGTTTGAGCAATACCAATGACATCTGTACCAGTAATAGCCACAGGAATGGCCTGAGCCTGGATAGGAGTTGGTGTTGTGTACTTATTTTTTTCGAGTATCGTGAGAAACTTCTGATCAATGCCTAAAGAGGCAAAACCTTGTTCTGAGTGTGTAGTATCCATAAAAAAATTCTGACCCCATTCCTTGGGCCAGAAAAATTCAGAGCATTAAGGTCAGAGTCTATTAATATCAATGATTATAACATAGAACTATTCATTTGTCAAAAGAATACCCTTTTATTTTATCTCTACGGTATAACCTTTTTCCGGCATAGTTACGCTAACATTTGGATGACTGGCCTGAAGAGCCTCAACGAATGCCGTTCCTTGATCAACTTCAGTATGAACTACGAAAATCGATTTCAAACCCTTTAACTGCTTAATATAGTTCAATAAACCATTTTGATCAGCGTGAGCACTCAATTCATTGATCTTGCGAATCTGAGCTTTAACATGAAATTGCTTCCCAAAAATTCTCACCGGGCTTATTCCTTCAATAATTTTTCGACCAAGGGTATGCTGGGCTTGATACCCGGTAAACATAATAATACTGTTGGGATCTTCAATATTGTGCTTGAGGTGATGAAGAATACGGCCACCTTCAGCCATACCCGAAGCTGAAATAATCATCATCGGACCTTTCATATCGTTAATCGCTTTAGATTCTTCGACGGAATGAGTGTAAATTAAATTTCGAAAAGCCAAAGGAGCCTCCCCTTTTGAACCAAACGCCACCCATGATTCATGGTCGAAGTCTTCTGCGTGCGCCATGAAAACATCAGTGAGATGACCAGCTAGTGGACTATCTATATATATCGGCAAACGAGGGATTTCACCATCGTCAGTTAACTCATGAAGTAAATACACTAACTCTTGAGTGCGACCAAGTGAAAAGGCTGGAACAATAATTTTGCTTTTGTGCTTGTAAGCATATTCAATCAGCTCACGCAATTCTTTTTTCGCATCATTAATCGGACGATGATTACGAAAACCATAAGTCGCCTCAGTTAGAAATGTTTCAACAGGTTCCTGAATAACTTCGGGTGCGTGTAAAATTGGCGCAGGTGCTCGTCCTAAGTCTCCTGTAAATCCTAGGCTGTGAGTTTTCCCATTCTCGACACACTCTAAATAGATAACACTCGAACCTAAAATGTGACCGGCATCATAAAGCTTGAAGCGAATCCGCTCATTGAGAATTGTCCATTGTGGTCGAATTCTAAAGTATGGAATGGGCCGAACCTGTTTCATCATTATCTCTACGTCTTCAGTTGTATAAAGGGGTGAGATTGGGTCTTCGCCCTCTGGTAAACGATTATTATAGTACTCGGCATCTTGTTCTTGAATCTTGGCCGAATCGAGAAGAATCCAGCGCATCACTTCGGCTGTGGCGTTGGTACAATAGATATGACCAGTAAAACCTTGCTTGACGAGCAGGGGCAACATCCCGCAGTGATCTGCATGTCCATGAGAGACAATCACCGCATTTATAGAACGAGCTTCGAATGGTAATTCACTATTTTGCTCACGGGCTTCACTACGACGTCCTTGAAACAAACCGCAATCTAAAAGCACTCGATACCCTTGGGATTGAATCAAGTGTTTAGAACCAGTAACGTTTTGTGCGGCACCATAAAAAGTAATTTGCATTTTTGTTTTTGCAAGACCCAATTTTATTTCTTAGGATTTTTGTCGGCGATTTGCTTCTGTCTATTGTGTTCAATAATTTTAAGGTAAACTTTCTCGTAACCAGTCACCATTTTTTCAACACTGAAATATTTTAAGGCACGCTTACGAGTCGCTTCCCGACTGATTTTATCAATAGATTTTATAGCTCGAACCATTTCCCCAACTGAATTAACCACATAACCACTTTCTTTATGTTGAACGACTTCTGGCACCGAACCCTTGTTCCAACCAATAACCGGGGTACCGCAAGACATCGCTTCGATCATAACCAAACCAAACACTTCATCATACTGAGTTGGAAACAACAAACCTTTCGCGTTCTGTAAATATTTTACTTTCTCAGTTACACCAACATGGCCGATAAACTTGATTGTTTTTCCATTAATAAATGGCTCGATCTTGCTTTGCCAGTATTTTTCATCAGGGTAACTATTGCCAGCAATTATTAAATTTACACCAGCAGTAATCGCCGCTTCAATAGCCAAGTGAACTCCTTTTTCATCTGTAATACGACCGATATAAAAGAAGTAGTCTTCTGGGTGAGGGTTAAAGCTAAACAAAGACGTATCAATCCCGTGGTAAATATTAGCTGCCCAGTTTAGCTCTGGCATCTGTTTGCGTTGAGCTAAAGAAAAAGAAACGTAATAATTTTTAGGAAAAAATTGTAAAACTTTTTTAATATGCTCATCGAGCGGACTATGAACTGACTGTAGGGTTGGCGTTTTGACTAACCCGCTATAATATGAACTTAACAACGAAAAGTGTGAATGAATAATATCAAACTCACTAGCTTTTTCGTAACACTTTGAAATAAGAACGTGTAAGTACTGCTTACGTAAATACTCCGCTAACCCAGCTTCACGAGTTGCAATTGGTGATACCGCTTGAAGAGTTGCATTTGTAACCGAATCCCCACTGCCAAAAAGCGTAACATCGTTACCACGTGACACAAGGCCATTAGTTAACCAGGCAGCTTGGGAATAGATTCCCATACCGCTATGTGGATTAACCGCATATTCGTTTGAGACAAGCTGAGCTATTCTCATTTCTTTGATATTACTTTTTTAAATAGACTCTCATACTGTTTAAAGATTGCCTCTGGATGATTATGGCTTATAATATAATTGACCAACTTCTTTGGTGGGGATGTTTTTGCTATCTTTTTGATTTTTCCGATGACCGTCTTAGGATTGTTAAATTGAGTAATCCAAGCGTTAAGTCCGAATTGTTTAAGCATATCCCCTGTGCCAACAGTTGGAGAAACTATAACTGGGCGGCCTTGCAACAAAGCTTCGATAACTACACCGCAGAAAGTTTCAAAATATGATGGTACAACAATTAAATCCATTTCCTGATAAAACTTTTTGAGTTTCTCAGGTGGCATCGGATCAATTTGAGTTATGTAATTATTAAAAGATTTTACATGAGCATCAAGCCACGAATTCGGCACTGGATTTGTGACTGCGTAAAATTCCCAGGCCAAGCCCTGCTTTCTGGCTTCTTTTGCAATCGCGATGTATGCTGGAAAATTCTTAACTGCATCCCATCTTGCAACTATCCCAATCTTGATGACTTTCTTATCTTTGGTAAATGGTTTTGCTTTTACTTTGCTGACAAAAACTGGATTGTATGGCAACGCAATGTACTCAACTTGAGACTTAGGAACTTTCAATAAACGTTTAGAATACTCTCGCTGACTCAAGGGCGTTAAGAAGATATTCTTTTTCGAATACCTCGCTAAATCTGATTCAACTTTACGACGAAACTCTAAATCATTTTTACTAAAAATTTTCTTAACTCTCTGAACGGCTTCTGTTTCTTTAATCCATAAGCCATGGTGAGTAGCCACAATAGGAATGCCAGCACGGTGAGCCGCAATAAAAAGCAAATAAGCCAAGGCTGAAAAACCGTTCATAAAGAACAAGTCCGGTTTCTGCGCGTTGATTATGCTCGCGAGTTTATCTAAAACCTTTCTTACGTCCTTACTTTCTTTCCCAGAGTGAATTTTCAAAATTTCAGCGGTAGGAATCCAAAGTTTTACCACAATCCACTGATGCTTACCCCGCTTAAAAGTTTTGTAACTGATTCCTAGCTTTTTGTCTTTAGGTCGTTCAAACACAAACGCAATATAACTATGCTTGGTTTTATCCCAATACATAGCAAACATGTTGGTAAAGTGCTGTGCCCCAACATAACCACTACCTAAGTTCTTTAAAAACTCGCGGTGACTGTTAAATAAAATTTTCATTTGCTGTTTTGATTTTTATATCAACTACCTTACTGCTTTGCGATAACGCAACGGTCGAAGTGTAAACTTGGCGTCAGCAGCTAACTGGGAAATTTCTAACAACTGTTTTATCTTTTGGGTGAACAATTCTTTTTCTTTTTTTTGTGTCGCATCTTTACCCGTGAGAGCTTTGACTTCTTTTTCAAATTTGATTAGTTCTGGAGAGTAGTCATTATATTCAACTTTGCCATTAATCAGACCGAGAAGCATGGCAATAATCTCATCTTCAATTACAGCAAACTTCACTCGAAGCATATTCGCAGCTTCTGAAGAGAGCTTGTCAGCAAAAGGAGTCGTATGGTAGTTGCGCATTTCTACCAAGATTTTTTCTTTATTCGGTGAGGCCATACGAGTGATTAATTAAGGCTATATCTCTATATTACTCCTATTTTGGGAATAAAGATAGGGGTAAAGGATACTAAAAACACCGCGAGAGGCGGTGCTTTGAGAAAAACCCTACTTATTTGAACTCGGCATAACTAAACAAAACAGAGAATGCTTTACACCAAATAAGGACTTTGTTGTACTTGCTGATATCGGTTCCTTCGGGAACTGTGTAATTTACATTTCCTTGTGTCGCTTTTAAATCACCCAAACTTACATAGTCGGCATCACCTAATTCGGATGATAAGTAAACATCGACATCTGGTCCATTGATAGTTTCAAAATTCTCGAATCGGACTACATGCTTACCATTCTGTTCAATGAGTATGGCCTTTCCAGAAACAGCGTGCGCCCGAGGTTTAAACTCAGCTGAGGCGACTATCTTAGCTTGATTTGATGGTACAGAATCAGACATAACCATGACTTTATCTTTCATAGCCAAGGTCTCTTGTTCAAATCGCTCTTTGGTTTCAGGACTCATATTATCCAGATCATCCTTAACTACTTGAGAACCTACGGTGAGTGGTGATTCTTCATTCAACTCTTTGTTATTCCAAAACGGGGATATCAAATAATATGCAATCCCTAAAACCACTATTATCCCAACACTTAGTAAAACTTTTTTATTCATATGCTTGCATTAAAAATTTAACTACTTCTAACTTACTTGTTTAAAAGTATAACAAAAATCGCCACCTTGTGGCAGGGGCTGTAGGAATCGAACCTACGCAAATGGTTTTGGAGACCATTGTACTACCATTATACGAAGCCCCCATCAAAAGATGGTGATTATGTGCTAACCCAGTAAGTATAGCAAACCCCGAGGCTGTCCCCGGGGTAAATACTACTTGGTTTCTTTGTGAACAGACATTTTCTTGCAGTGCTTACAAAACTTCTTGATTTCCAAGCGAGCTGGGGTGTTTTTCTTGTTCTTGCTCGTCATGTAATTCAAGTTTTTGCAAACCGTACATTCCAAATCGATTCGGTTATCTTGAGACATAAAAAATGTTTTAAGTTGTTACAATTGTTTCAGCTATTGCAGCCAGGATCCGTTGGATACTTTTCTGAAACTATGGAGCCGGCTGTCGGACTCGAACCGACCACCTACGGTTTACAAAACCGTTGCTCTACCAGATGAGCTAAGCCGGCATCTAAAACTGACTTTTATTGCGTAGATAAAAGCCAAAATATTGTACCATAAACCCTGGAAAAAATCCAGTCTTAATATAGTCGATTGACATCAGCAGAAATTTATAGCATAATACTCAATCGACAGACACCAAATTCTGACGAGCTTCTAAGGAGGAGACCGATGACTTTTGACCGCAGAGATAACGAACCATATCTCAAGCTCAACGACCAACTATACCAACGAACGTTAAGCGGAAGTATGGCAACAAACCATGCCCTGTTTCACTCCATCGTCATAGAGGCGATGAAGATGTTCGCAGACGTGCCCGGATGGGAGGAAAGAACTGGAGCGTACTGGGCAATTGCGGGCATCTACACCGAAGAGTCTTACGCTGCGGGCTACGCGGGTAACAACGGTTACTCAGCAGGTGAACAATTTCGATTGCGATGCAAAGAAAAGCTGGCACGTTTGGCGTCGCACCGACATCACTTGAGCAGTGCCGAAAGCCGGAACCCTGATCGGCTCCAATTCGGAGGAGCGATCCGTACCAACTGGTACATGCTCTCGATGTCGGGACTACCCGAAGACGGCGACGAAATCTGCGTGCTCAAATTCGCTGTGGAGCGCTCCTGGCTCACCGACGACCAGGCAAAGCAGATCGCCGAGATCAGCGACAACTGGCTTTGGAAAGAGTTCTCTGAATTGCTCTTCTAGCAGACTGCGCCACAACGGCGCGACGTTCCACCCTGCCCCTCCATCTCGGAGCGGCAGGGGATTTTTTTATCCAATAACAAAAGACACCTCATTTGAGGTGTCTTTTGTGGTGGGCCGAGAAGGATTCGAACCTTCGAAGGCAAAAGCCAGCAGATTTACAGTCTGCCCCCGTTGACCGCTTGGGTATCGACCCTGGAGCCGTTTTGCGGGATCGAACCGCAGACCTTCTCCTTACCATGGAGATGCTCTACCAACTGAGCTAAAACGGCACACTATACTATCAAAATACCAAAAAACTATATCATCGTTTCCGCTTCTTGTCTAGATCGGCATGCAGGTGTTGATACTTTTTATTCAGCGGTTCAAGCGCTAAAGCTTTCTCCGCGGTCTCAACGGCTAAGTCTAACTCCCCTGCACCCTCGTATGCCAAAGCAAGATTGTAAAAACGATTGGGATGAGTCGCATCTAACGCTACAGACTTTTCATAAAGACGAGTAGCTTCAACCGCAAACCCTAAACGTAACTTACAGTAGCCGAACTTAGCATAGTAACTGCTATTGGCTGTATCATGGTTTACTAGATACTCATAAACATTTGAAGCTTCACTATAGTTACGCAAATCTAAATAGTACTCACCAAGATTTTTGTAGTGCTCAAGATTATGCGGATCTTTTTTGATGAGCATGAGAAAATAGTTCTCATCACGAATCATCTGAGGTTCAGGTCGGGCTGACAGTCCATCGATACCGTTACGTTTTGGTTTAGGTTTAAAGATTTGTTTGATCTTGTAACCGACCACAGCCTGATGACGCATTCCTTTTGCTTCCAAAACAAAATTCCATAAACGTTTAAGCCAATATGAAAACTTAGCTTTAATCACCCCAACCCAACGACGAAAGTCATCACGGGTTAAGAACCCTAAACGTTCACCACGCTTTTCTTCTTCCTCTTCTGTTAGCGCAGCCGCTTCCGGCAATCGTCGAACTATCAGCATAATAATGCCGACAATCCCGATGAGTAAAATTATGTTTGGAAATATTTGGTAAGCCACTGTTACGAAACGTGGGCGCAGGAAAGTTTTGTCCTACACCCACGAGAGTTTAATTTTAACTACCTAAAACGTAACGAGCAAAACGACGAACCTGAACGTTCTCACCCATCTTGGCCACACCATTACTAATGAGCTGGCTGATTTTCACATTTGGGTCTTTAACAAAAGGTTGTTCAAGTAAACAGACTTCTTCAAAGAATTTCTCAAGCTTGCCTTCAATCATCTTCGCGACGACATCATCTGGTTTACCTTGGCCAGCAGACTGCTCCTTGTAAATTTCACGTTCTTTCTCAATAACTTCGGCAGGAACTTCTTCACGACTGACATACAATGGATTTGCTGCTGCAATATGAAGAGAGAGTTCTTTAGCTAAATTTTTGAAGTCATCAGTGCGAGCAACGAAGTCAGTTTCGCAGTTGAGTTCAACTAGAACACCGACGCGACCACCAGCATGAATGTAACTTTCAACGATACCTTCACGAGCTTCACGGTCGGCTTTCTTAGCGAGTTTAGTTACGCCCTTTTTGCGAAGGAGTTCCATCGCCTTTTCTTTATCACCACCGGCTTCAGAAAGTGCGCTTTGCACATCAAGAATACCAGCACCAGTTATTTCACGGATTTCTTTAATGAGATTATTATCTGCCATGATTTATCTTTTAGTTTATTGTGAGAGATTAAGCTGCAGCTGGTACAGAGTCTGTAGGCTTGGCTTCAATTTTAGAAGCGCCAGCTACTTTACCAGTATTGATCGCATCAGCAACGGACGCCGCAACTAATTCAATTGCTTGAGTCGCATCATCGTTTGCAGGAATTGGATAGTCAGCTAATTCTGGGTTACTGTTGGTATCTACAACACCAACAATTTTGATTTTCATCTTACGAGCTTCTTTCAACGCAATTTCATCGTGATCGATAGAAGCGATGAACACTGCTTCTGGCATACGATGTAAGTCTTTGATACCAGCGAACAACTTCTGAAGTTTTTCAACTTCACGTTCAATAAGTAAACGTTCTTTCTTCGTGTAGCGCTGAGTGTAGGAATCGCTCTGTTGCTGTTCCATCAACTTTTCCATTTTGCGAATAGTTTTTTGGATAGTTCGGAAGTTAGTAAAAGTTCCACCTAACCAACGAACGTTAACGTAGGGCATGCCACAGCTTTCTGCGGCTTTCTTAACGATGTCGCGAGACTGACGTTTGGTGGCAATGAACAATACAGTACCGCCACGGCTAGCTACATCGTGAACAAAACTAGTTGCTTTAAGCAATGCTTTCTTAGTTTTTTCGAGATCCAAAATATGGATATCATTACGAACCGTATAAATATACGGTTTCATCTTCGCGTTCCATCTTGATGTTTTATGACCAAAATGAGCTCCGCTTTTAAGCAGATCTAACAAACTTACTTCTTTCATACTATATCCTTATGCGTCCACCTCGCTACCGATAGTTCAGCCCGCAAGCGTTCCTAAAGGAGGATAAATGTGAGGTGTGCGTGATTAATAATGCCGCATTATTGTACCATGCCTTGACGAAAATGGCAAATCCCGGTATACTGATGTAACTTAACTCAAATCCCCATGAAAAACGGAATTCACCCAGAATATAATACTGACACTGTTGTAAAATGCGCTTGTGGCAACACTTTCACTACCGGTTCTGTAGTCAAAGAAATCACTACTGAAATCTGCAGTAACTGCCACCCTTTTTACACTGGTAAGCAGAAACTCATCGATACTACTGGTACCGTTGATCGTTTCCGCAAAAAGCTCGAAGCAGCAACTAAACTTAAAGCTGTTAAAGCTGAGAAGAAACCTCGCAAAACTCGCGAGACCAAAGTTACCAAAACTGTCACCAAGTAACTATTATATCTTACATTCAAAACCGTCCCTGACTTTGGGGATGGTTTTATGTTAGACTAAGACTATTATGAACCAAGCATTTACTGAAATTCTCAAAGAATATAACGGAATCACCGAACAATTAAGTTCTGGTGCAAGTGTTGATATGGCCGCGTTAGGGAAACGTCAATCTGAACTTTTACCCACTGTTGAGAAAATCCAACATTTAGAAAAGCTGGAGGCGGAACGAGCTGGTAATGAAAACTTACTTGAAAGCACTGATCCTGAAATCAAAAGCATGGCTTTTGAAGAAGCTAAGATGCTTGAACAACAAATTCTCGAAATTACTGAGGCCATTGAAACCGATTTAATTCCCAAAGATGAGTATGATGACAAAAATGTCATCATTGAAATGCGCGCTGGGGCGGGTGGGGATGAATCCACTTTATTTGCTGCCGAAATGTTTCGAGCTTACAGCAAGTATGCCGAAAAACAAAAGTGGTCTATTCACATTGTCTCGTCTTCCAAAAGCGAAGTTGGTGGCTTTAAAGAAATTATTTTTGAAGTTAATGGCCGTGGTAACCCTGGACCTTACAGTAAGTTTAAATATGAATCTGGCGTACATCGTGTACAGCGTGTGCCAGAAACTGAAAAAGCGGGGCGAGTTCATACTTCTACGATTACTATCGCTGTAATCCCCCAACTTGAAGAAAAAGACTTTTCGATTGAACTCAAGGACTTAAAGATTGAAGCCACAACTTCATCCGGTGCTGGTGGTCAGAGTGTTAACACAACTTACTCCGCGATTCGTATTGTCCACATTCCAACTGGCATCGTGGCCACTTGTCAGGACGAACGCTCGCAGTCTCAGAACAAAGAAAAGGCTATGGAAGTTATTCGTTCACGTGTTGCTGCGTATTATAGAGAGATTGAAGAGAAGAAAGCGACTGATGCCCGTCGTAGCCAAATTGGTACCGGCGATCGCAGTGAAAAAATTCGTACTTATAACTTCCCTCAAGATCGCATTACCGATCATCGTATTAACGAAAACTTCAACCAGATAAGCTTGGTTTTAGAAGGTCAGCTTGAAGATATTTTTGATGCTCTTGAAAAAGCTGACTTGCGTATGAAAAAAGAAAGCTTGCAGAAATAAAATGGCCGAAAAACTTTCACTTGAACAGCACGAGCAAAACGACGAAGAGTTCCAAGAGTGGTACAACGCGGCTAAGGACACCTTAGCTGACCATTACGGTGTGACAGACCTTACCCCGATAGAAGCAACTCGACTGCAGCAGATTCTTCGAGAGGTGCTGGAGGATAATGCTTACTATATACGGAAGCGTGACTCAGAAAGTGAAAAAAGAGCTGATCATAATATTGTCATGCCTAATTCTGAAGCTATTGCGCGATGGTTTCTGGATTACAACATTAACATAAAAACTGATCCCGACGTAGAAAATAACATGGGGCGGTTCAAAGAAAATCTACGCTTTCTCCGCGAACAAGCACATAACCCATGACCATACAGGAGACCTTAAGTCTTTATTCAGATGCTGAATCTGATTTATTACTCTCTTTCGTACTAAAAAAGTCGAGAGATTTTTTGTATATCCATCCAGAAAAAAAGCTTACAACAAAACAACTAAAAGCTTTTAAGTCTCTAGTTGCACGACGCAAAAAAGGTGAGCCTGTAGCTTACCTATTGAGATATAAAGATTTCTTTGGATTGAAATTCAAAGTTACCAAAGATACGTTAGTTCCTCGTCCTGAAACCGAATGGGTTGTGGATCATATCCTCAATCAAAAACTTTCAAACAACACTTCAATTCTCGATTTAGGAACCGGCTCTGGATGTATCGCGATCAGCATAAAAAAGAACACTCCTAAACTTTCTGTAACTGCAAGCGATGTTTCGAAAAAAGCTTTACTTGTAGCAAAACAAAACGCCCGATCCCACAAAACTAAAATTAACTTTGTTCACTCAAACTTACTTAGTAACTTATCAAACAAACATTTTGATATTATTATCGCTAACCTTCCTTACGGCTGGAATGTTTGGAAAAATAATAGCTCTATCGAAGCAAAAAGTTTAAAGTTTGAACCACAATTAGCACTATTTACCAAAGAAAACGGCTTATACCTCTATCGCCTTTTACTGCAACAAGTTTCAAAACTCAAAAAACAACCTAGCGTAATCTATTTAGAATTCGATCCACGACAAAAAACTAAACTCGCTAAACTTATAAAAACAATACTACCTAAAGCCAAAACTATTTTTCATAAAGATTTAGCTGGGTTGTGGCGATACGTAGAAATAAAACGAGGCTAGCCAAAATGCGCTAACCTCATGCTCTGACCCGGGTAACACTCGTCAAGTCCCCGAAGCATGAGCCCAGTCCTTGGATGAGCGGGGTCCATTGAGATTCTATGACGGACCACAGCCGCCTTTTTCTCGTCCTGTCCAAGATAGTGATACATCACGTTCGATACCTGAATGATCATCTTAACTATTTCTCGCTTCCCTTCTTGGGGAAAGCGCGAGATAACAGCCTTAATGCTTCGCTCGCTCGGTATCATCTTCAACGCAAAAGCTGCATAGGTAATCGGCGCGGTCCTCCCTTCGCTCCCGATCACATAGTACGCTTTGTTCCGCCCTCGCAAGGTTATCTGATATTCGAACCTCACGGACACGCCAGACCTGACAAACTCCGAAAAACCATGCAGGTCTCCAGACTCCTTCTGACACAGCTGAGAAAACACCGAGACCACCCTTCTTGCCATCACACACCTCCTACCCATTGATGACATTAGCATACTCGAACATCAAAGTTTGTCAAAATCTACACAACAAAAAACCCGCCACATCGGCGGGTTTAAAATGTTATTCTTTTTTCTCAGCGTCTTTATTTTCAGCACCTTCTTCAGCTGGCTTGTCTTCAGCCGCGCCTTCAACAGCACTAATATCTTCAACAACAGGTTCAGCGAGTTCAGCTTCGATATCACGAGGAGCTTGTGTGTTAGCCACAGTTTCTTCGGGATCAGATGTTACAACAACACCCTTTGGAAGCTTGATGTCCTTAACCAAAATAGAATCATCAAAAGTTTTCAATACCGAAATATCAATTTCAAGACTGTGAGGCAAATCGCCTGGCAAACATTCAACTTCAATTTCGTCGATAACCTTAAGTAAAGTTCCACCTAAGATCTTGACTGCATCAGACTCACCTACGAATTCCAAAGGAACTGTAGCGGTAAGTTTTTCAGTCATACTAACTTCGTAGAAATCAACGTGAGTAATGGTACCAGTTAAGTAATGCTTCTGAATGGCTTGGATCAAAACGTTATGGGTTTTGCCATCATCTGTTTTAAGTTCAACAATCGTACTTTCACCAGCTTTGCGGAAAAGTTTTTCAAACTCACCCTGAGCGACAGTTACGTGTACGTTGGGAATGTTATGTCCATACAAAACCGCTGGAATAGAACCCTGACCGCGCACGTTGTTTGCGGTAGCAGCCTGAACCTCTCGCGCTTTTGCTTGTAATTGCAGTTTTTCCATTGCTATCTGAGTAAATAATATCTGCTAAAGTATACCAAATACTGATGTTTTTGGCAAGTCCTATATCCAAAAAGCCCCCGCATCTGCGGGGGCTTTTAAAAGTTTATCTATATCTTCCCTATGGCTTTAACTAAGTTGCCATCGAACTTCTTGAGAGTTTTGTGAATATTGATAATGTCGTCAGTATTAATTGGGTTGTATTTGCGGAACTTTATTGTGTCTTTACTGGTGAGATCGGTGATCATTCCAACACTAACAATATCAGGGCCAGTAATATCAATATTACACATCACCGAACTTTTACACTTTTCACAGTCGGCGTGAATCATAACGCGAGCGTCATTGGTCTGTTCATCATAAATAGTTTCGATCACTTGGATCCGTTCAAAATTATATTTAAACTGACAAATCTGACAGCGTAAAACCACGCCGAGCCACGCAATCACTTTTTTAAAATCAATGTTTTTCATAATGGGCAGTTCAATTCTTTACAGCAATTACATTAATATCAGTATATCAACGCCTTTTTAAAAACGCAATGTTTTTGATTGTCTGGCGATATTCTGCACAATTCCCAGCGCAATTAAGACAGTTAACAGCGAACTCCCACCATAACTTAAGAATGGAAGCGGAATTCCTGTGACAGGCATCAAACCAATATTCATACCAATGTTAATCGAAATTTGACCAAATAACATAAATAAAACTCCACCGACAATATAATAAGCTAAGTCATCTTTAGTGTTACGCATTATATAGAGGAGTCGGTTAAGCAACAAAAAGTATAGAATTAACAAAGCTGAAACACCAACGAATCCAATTTCTTCACTTGCGGATGCGAAAATGAAATCCGTTTGGCGTTCTGGTAAAAAGTTTAACTGCCCTTGCAGTCCCTGGCCCAAACCCCGCCCAAAAATTTGACCACTCCCAACGGCAATCGTCGCCTGCCGAACATTATAACCTTGACCGCGCGGATCAAGCTCCGGATTAATAAATACTTCGATGCGCCGTTTCTGATAATCATGCAAGACAAACTTCCAAGATATACCAGAAACTATCAAAGCTAAAATAATCAAAGCGGCTAAATATTTTTTGTGCATGGGACTAATTAAAATCAACCCAGCCCACACCCCGATCAAAATAATACTGGAGCCAAGATCGGGTTCGCGCATAATTAAAATTGCTGGAATACCAGTGTATAACAGAGTTATAGCAATACTTTTCCAAGTGTTAATTTGGCCACGCTTCAAATATAGCCAGCGTGATAACCCAACAATAACTACAATCTTTGCAAACTCAGCTGGTTGCAATTGGAAAAACCCAAGATCAATCCAACGAGTACTTCCTTTAATCTCACGACCAAAAACCAAAACGAAAATCAATAACAATAAAATTGCGATATAACCGTACTTACTGACTTTGGACAGACTTTGGTAATCATAAAATGAAAAAAAGAAATAAACTGCTAAGCCAATTCCAGCAAATAAGAGTTGACGCCAAAAAATTTCCATGTTCGCCCCCGATACCGAAGTCCCATAAAGAATAACTAGTCCTATTAAAAGCAAAAGGCCGCAGATTATCTGCAGCGGAACATCAAAAGATTTAAATTTGCTAAAAAAATTAAACATGTGTTTTAGTAGAAATCAGTGTCTGGCCTGTCTAGACTTGAGCCTCCAACTGAGGGCAAATCTTCTAAAATTAAATTATTACCATTTAAAGAATTGGTTTCAGCAAACACTTCAACTCGAGCCACTTCGGACTCATACAAACCTGGCCATCGTTGAACGTAAGCTCGTCTTTCGCTCGAACGAACACTAAACTCACTGCGTTCACTTATTCCTATAATCTCACCGCTGGCATCATACAACACAAAAGTGATACGAACTGTACCCAAACGATACGGACTTTCGTTGACAATAACTCCCTCCGCAACAAATTGGAGCGGATTTACTTCTTCGTATGTGGTTGGGGCAGGGGTCCGAATAACGATTTTAGGGATTGCAGCTTTCTTTTGCCAATTTACTTGAGACAGAACAACTTTTGCCGAAGTTATCACTTCAGTTGAAACAACGTTTGAAACAACAATGTACTTTTCTTGATCGGGCAACAAAAACAAACCACCCTGCTGAGTTTTAACGACATCACCACTGTTATTAAAGAACGTGAATTCGTAACGCGCATCTTGCAAAGCTAAATCCAAATTTCTATTTTTGATTTTGGTATAAACCGAGTATAGGTTATCACCACTGCGAATAACTTTAGCAGTCCCAACTTCAACATCTTGACTTGATTGGAATGCGGGCGCAGCCACAACTCTTAAATCTTTGTACTGCCAGTTCCAAAATGCGAAAGACCCATACTTCGCAATAAAAAATGCGGGGATCATGGCCACCAGACAGACAATTAAAACCAATCGCTTACCTCTTGGAAGTTCTTGAAAACTTCGCAAAACCACGAGAATGATTTCTTGAATTTTTAGCCACAGATCTTGAAGCATTTTAAAGTTTTTTCGAGTTTTTGTTTTAACTTTAGGTTCTATTAATAGTATAACAAACAAGTGCGATTTTTGATATACTATAATGGTTATATCTCTCCATTGTGCGCACGCAATTTTACTATAAAAAATGACTTTTACCCACCTCCATTGCCATACGCACTACTCCCTCCTCGACGGATTATCTAAAATTGGTCCGTTAGTTGATGAAGCCAAAAAGCTGGGAATGACTAGCTTGGCTATGACCGATCATGGAGTGATGTATGGAGCTATTGAGTTTTACAACACCTGTCTTGAAGCTGGCATCAAACCAATTATCGGGATGGAAAGTTACGTCGCCCCTCGAACTAGATTTGATAAAGAAGGAAAAACCGACGCCGACTATTTTCACATCACCTTACTAGCCAAAAACGATACTGGCTACAAAAATTTAATCCAACTTACTACCAAAGCCCATACTGAAGGGTTTTACTATAAACCCCGAGTCGACAAAGAACTACTAACACTTCATGCTGAAGGGTTAATCGCGCTGTCGGGATGCCAACGTGGGGAAGTTGCTCGAGCTGTAATGGAAAGTGAAACCAAAGGCAAAGAAATACTTGAGCTCTATATTAAGATTTTTGGGACAAACAACTTCTTTATAGAAATTCAACGAAACGCTGAAGATCCCAACGACCAAAAACGCGAAACCGAACTCAATCGTCGCCTAATGGCTCTTGCAAAAGAGTACAAGCTCTCACTGGTAGCCACAGGTGACTGTCATTATATTCACCCTGAAGACAAAGAAGCTCAAGATGTTTTGGTATGTATTGGCACTGGTCGAACTGTGCAAGACGAAAATCGCTTAGACATGCGCAGTCATGGTTTATGGCTGAGATCGAGCGTGGAAATGGCCGAACTGTTTAAAGATGTTCCGGAAGCAATAACCAACACCCAAAAAGTCGCGGACCTCTGTCAGCTCGATATTCCGATTAATCAAAGATATTTCGCCAACGTTAAACTTCCGTCGAACACTAATGCAGAAGAGTTTCTCACCGTTGAAGTCGAAACTCAAGTTCATAAAATGTACGCTGACAAAAACGGCGTACTCCCCGATGAAATTCGTGAACGTGTTGATTACGAATTAGGAATTATCAAACCCAAAGGTTTTGCCCCATATTTTATTATGGTGGCAGATATTGTAAAAGGGGCACACTCAATTGGTGCGATTACTAACACTCGTGGTTCAGCTGCGGGTAGTATTGTCGGACATGTTTTAGGGATCAGCGCAATTGACCCAATCTATTATCAGTTGCCTTTTGAACGTTTTTTAACGGCCTCTCGTCCAACCCCACCTGATGTTGATTTGGACATTTCCGATACACGTCGTGATGAAACTATTGAATGGATTACGGAACAGTATGGGCGTGATAAAGTCGCGCAGATTATTACTTTTGGAACAATGATGGCGCGCGCCGCCGTCCGCGATGTCGGTCGGGCTCTAGCCGTCCCTTATGGTAAATGTGATCGCATCGCCAAGATGATCCCTATTGGTAAACAAGGTTTTCAAATGACGCTGAGCAAGGCTTTAGAAATGAACCCTGAGCTCAAGCAGGTCTACAACACCGATGCCGAAACCAAAAAAGTTGTCGACGTCGCCCGAAAACTAGAAGGTGGCGCACGCCACGCTTCCATTCACGCCGCGGCTCTAGCCATCACCCCAACTCCCCTCACCGACTATACCCCACTTCAAAAAGAACCTGATGGCGAACGCATGATTACGCAATACGACATGTACTCTCTTGATGTTGGTGCCGACAGTCACGCTATTGGTGTAATCAAAATGGACTTACTCGGAATACGCAACTTGAGTATTTTGGAAGAAGCCTTGAAGTTAGTGAAAGACAGGCACGGTGTTACGATTGATATTAACAAGCTTCCTCAACCCGATCCCAAAACCATGAAACTCTTGTCCGATGGTCACACCTTTGGCGTGTTTCAACTTGGCTCATCGGGTATGACTCGTTATCTCAAAGAGCTAAAGCCACAAAACATTTTTGATATCATGGCCATGATCGCTCTGTATCGTCCGGGGCCAATGGGAATTATTCCAGAATATATTTCGCGCAGGCATAATCCACGAGCCATTCAATTTTTTGATCCGCGGATGAAAGATTACCTCGAACGCTCTTTGGGACTATTGGTCTACCAAGAAGATGTTTTACTCACAGCAATTAACATCGCTGGCTACTCATGGGAAGAAGCGGACAAACTCCGCAAAGCTATGGGTAAAAAAATCCCTGAAGAAATGACTAAGCAAAAAGTGAAGTTCACCGAAGGCTGTGTTAACGGTGGGATGCGCCCCGATCGTGCTGAGGAGTTGTTTAAACTCATCGAACCGTTTGCCGCGTATGGGTTTGGTAAAGCCCATGCCGCCAGTTACGCCCAAGTCTCCTATCAAACCGCCTATATGAAAGCCAATTATCCCGTGGAGTTCATGGCTGCGGTTATGACCGCCGAAAGCGGTAACGAAGACAAGATCTACGCTGCAGTAGAAGAATGTAAAGCTCTGGGTATAAAAGTTTTACCGCCAGATGTGAACGAATCACAAGGCGACTTTACCGTGGTTGATGATCATACAATTCGTTTTGGCATGAACGCCATCAAAAATTTAGGAACAGACGTTGTCGCTAAGATTATCGAATGCAACGAGGGCGGTAAAAAACATTTCGAATCAATAGAAGACTTTTTAGTGCGCTGTCATGCCAAAAACTTTAACAAGCGTTCATGGGAAGCCTTAGTTAAAGCTGGGGCGTTAGACAAGTTCGACGAACGAGGTAAACTCCTCGCCAACACCGATTACGTTTTAGATTTTGTGCGTGACCATTTTAAATCTGAGAACTCTGGACAAAATTCCCTGTTTGGCGCATCGCTGAAAATTGGCAAACTTCGCTTACAAGATGCACCACCGGCTACTCAAGAAGAGATGTTGTTATGGGAAAAGGAACATCTTAATTTTTATATCTCCGCGCACCCACTCGATAACTACAAATCTGTACTCAAAACTTTCCCCACCATCCGCGAAGTTCAAGCGCTGGAAGGAGAACAACTTGTGACTATCGGTGGAATTATTTCCAAAATGAAACGAACTTTAACCAAGAAGAATGAGCCGATGGCGTTCTTCACTTTAGAAGACTCGACTGGATCACTCGAAGTACTAGTCTTTCCTAAAGTTATGCCAATCGCTTTACCGTTCTTAGAACTGGATAAAATTGTTCAAGTTACGGGACGACTGTCAGACAAAGACGGCGAAGCCAAAGTTATCGCCAATGAACTCCAACAAATGCCCAACGATGAACTTTATTTCATGGCATTATCTGAAATGGAAAAAAATAAGCAAGTTGTGATTCACATGATCAACGCCAATAACCCTGAAGTCTTAAACAAAATCAAAGATGTGATTGTGATGTATCCTGGTAATGCCCAAGTTTATCTTAGTGTAGGAAACGGCAACAACTCCAAGAAGATCAAGACAAAATCACAGGTTCGCATTAGCCTCGACCTTATCACTGCGCTCAAAGAAATTCCAGAAATAACCATGGTTAGCCAAAACTAGAGCTTGTGGTATACTGAAGGCAATTTGCACTAAAGAGAATTGGCTTTCCCCTGGTCCAGCTAGTTACCCTCGCCTTTAGGAACATGTTTGAGACAATCGGCCCCACATACTGGAGAGTAGTTACTCCAGACATTCCCCACCTAAGAGCCAATTCTCACAATCGGTCAGTAGTGAATACCAGTCCAACAAGGAGGACTATCAAGCGCCTAGGCGCTTACCCCAAGTAGCACACCCAGTCACAGCGTTCCCGCGCAATGGTGTTGCTTGGGTTTTTTTATTTGACAAAAAGGGGTAATAGTCCTAGAATGAGCAAAGTTTCAACTAGAAGCACGGCTCATACAGCGTGTTTATCACCCAACGCCCAGCCGAAGCGAATTGGAGAAAGCTCATGAAGAGTCTCCTTTCGATGCTGTCCGTTGCAATCGTCTTCGCTTTCGTGTCACCTCTGGTGGCCGACCTCGAGGCGAAAGCGAGTTCGACCAACAAATCGCCGCCGAGCATTACCATCACGGGTCAGCGCATCCATTACGGATCTGACGATGTGAACACGATGCCGATGGCCGACCAAACGCCGCTCGAGACGATCACCACGTCCGCCAGCATGGACAAGGTTTTCGCTCCACCGGCGATCAACAGTTCGAAGATGACCGGGTCCACCGACGGGAAATCGGTGAACGATCCGGCCGCCACGCTCGCGGGAACCGACCCGTACATTGTTCTGTACATCAACGTCGCCATTCAACGGACGATGATACCGGCAATGGCAGGATGCAACGAGGCGATTTTGCGCGCACCCCGCAAGTCGGCACGTTCGGGTCCCGAGATCCAACGAGCCTGGCGCCCGTTCGCCGGCCTCGATCTCAACTCCTCGAAGCCCTGAAACTTGTTCGCAAAAGCGAACACTCACGACCTCCTCACGGAGGGACCCCGCTCTCGACATCTACGGATGTCGGAGCGGTCTTTTTTTATTTAAAGATTGACATTTAGCATTATTTTCTGTAGATTGATATATCGCAAGGAGGAACGCGACATGAACTCACTCCGCCATGTTTTGCTTTATGCAATTGTCATCCTGTTCATCTCGGTTATTGCCGCTATCCTGTACTGGCTATTCGGCATTCAACCGATCAACACAGTCTACGGAACTATTGTAGTTTTCGTAGTTTGTTTTCTCTGGCTCTCTTGGGAAAATTTTGTGATTTCACCAAGAAGAATTCAAATAATCCTGCAAATCTTAGCCATGGATGGCGGAGAAATGACAACCTTAGAAATCATCGAGCAGGGCAAGGGCGAACTAAGCAGGGCTGCTATCCACTCCGAGTTAAATTACCTGATTGAGAAAGATCTTGTGAGTAAACGTATCGAGGAACGAACCACACCATATATTCCGCTCAGCTACTTCAAGATCACACCCAACGGAAGACGAGAACAACACGCCAAGATTACTTCGAAGTTGAGACTTAGCTGGCAACGTACGTGGAGCCAGTCCGGACAGACAATGTCCGGTCTTTTTTTATCCTCAAGATTTTTGACACAAACAGTTTGAGCATCTATAATGGTCGCGGTTGTGAACTCGGAAGACAAGCACGTCCGGGCACTTACAATCATGCATTAAAGGAACCGATGCAAGGGAATCAGAACTGGCTGAATACGCTTTCACCGCTTCAGCAATTTCTGGTCCGAGTTGCCCCTTACGTTGGGAAGTTCCACACTTTAAAAATCCCAAGATGCACCCACCCAAATCGGTAGAGCCGTGATGGGCAATGACCACCGGTTTTCCCTAGGAAGATAAGGTAGCTCTAAATCAGCGCCAATCGTGACCATGAAACTTTTGACCTAGGCACAACAACAAGGAGAATACGAGACAGAAAACCCACCGTTCAGATTCAGAGCTTCTGAACGGTCTTTTTTATCCCCGGTTGATTTTCAAAAGCTTATTTACTATACTATTAATAGATTCTGCAAGCGCTGATCCGACTACCACTCGGGAAGTTTGCCCAAATTAAATACAAAAGGTCGCACCATAAGATGCGACGAACTGGGACGGAAACGTCTATAAAAAGACCCCAGCATATTGTTCTGAACAAGTTCAGAGCAGCATGCTGGGTTTTTGAGAGATCATTTGCACAAAAAGTAAATGAAGAGGATGGCAACTGAGGCTATGAGAATCAACAGGTTTTCTTTTTGGAAGAGCCACCGGAATGCCCCAAGGCTCATAACGCCAAAGCCAGTAAGCAAATAAACGCCACCTTCGTGTAACTCGCGATTGAAATCGCAAATCACTCTTCCTTCTGGAAGTAGTCCATACCCATGTATGGCAATACAACATCCGATAAGAAAAAGTGAGACGAACACAACTTTCTTTGCACAGATCCACACAAACTTCATGACAAATCCCCCTTTGTCGAAAGTCTATAAGCATATCATTACGAAATTAAATTAGCAAAATTATGAACCAAGACGAACAACTTTCAAATATTCGCCACTCATTGGCTCACTTACTTGCATCAAGCGTGCTTGAAGTTTTCCCTGACGCCAAACTTGGTGTTGGTCCAGTAATAGACAATGGCTTTTATTACGATTTTCAATTACCACGTCCTTTAACTCCCGATGACCTCAAAGACATTGAGAAAAAGATGAAAAAGCTCGTGGGTAAAAAATTAGCGTTTGAACGCCAAGAACTTTCTACCACTGAGGCCACAAAGTTTTTTAAAGACGCTGATCAACCTTTCAAGCTCGATCTAATTAGCGCCTTAGAAAAATTTGGAACGACTAGTGCTGATGAAATTCTTAACGCTGAGCAAGCAACTTCAAGTGAGCAAAGTGGTGGAGTTGATACAGTCTCACTTTACAAAACGGGTGAATTTACAGACCTTTGCCGTGGCGGTCACGTGGAGAACACATCGGAAATTGATGCAGATAGTTTTAAGCTTGATAAGATTGCTGGAGCCTACTGGCGTGGTGATGAAAAAAATCCTCAACTCACTCGTATTTACGGACTAGCTTTTGAAAACAAAGAAGCGCTTGATGAATACTTGCACATGCGCGAAGAAGCTGAAAAGCGCGACCACAAAAAACTTGGACGTGAATTAAAACTCTTTACCATTTCTGACTTAGTCGGTGCTGGCCTGCCTTTGATTCAACCAAAAGGTATGGTTATCCGCAAAACGATTGAAGATTATTTATGGTCACTCCACGCTGATAAAGGTTACTCACGAGTCTGGACACCTCATATTGCGAAAGAGGCTTTATACGAAACTTCTGGTCACGCCGCTAAATTCGGTGATGAACTTTTCCGTGTACAAGGAAAAGAGGACAAATTCATCATGAAGCCCATGAACTGCCCACATCACATGCAACTCTACGCGGATAATCAATTCTCGTATCGTGATATGCCTGTTCGTTACTTTGAACCCGCTACAGTCTATCGTGATGAAAAATCAGGACAACTTGGTGGATTGACTCGCGTTCGAAGCATTACGCAAGACGATGGTCATTTATTCTGTCGCGTCTCACAAATCGAACAAGAAGTTAGTATGATCGTTTCTGTCATCACCGAATTTTATAGCTCCGTAGGAATGTTAGATAGCTATTGGGTAAGTCTTTCGGTTCGTGGTGAAGATAAATCTAAATACTTGGGTGAGGATAGTGTCTGGGAAATGGCTGAAAGTAGCCTCGAACAAGCTGCCAAAGCGAATAATTTGCCTTACAAACGAATGGTCGGTGAAGCCGCGTTCTATGGACCAAAGCTCGACTTTATGTTTAAAGATTCGATTGGCCGTGAGTGGCAATTAGCTACCATTCAATGTGACTTTAACCTACCCGCACGGTTTGAATTAGCTTACAAAAATGAAAAAGGCGAAGATGAACAACCAGTTGTTATTCACCGTGCTATTTCAGGCTCACTCGAGCGCTTTATGGGAATTCTAATCGAACATTATGCTGGAGCGTTCCCAGTGTGGTTAGCACCTGTCCAAGCTTCTGTCTTACCAATCTCAGACAAACATTTAGATTACGCTCAAGACGTAAAACAACAACTTCACGAAGCTGGTATCCGAGTTGAACTCGATGACCGTAGTGAATCAATCGGGAAGAAAATTCGTGAAGCCACCAAGCAAAAAGTTCCTTACATGCTCGTTGTTGGTGACAAAGAAGTCGAAGCTGGTAAAGTCGCCATTCGAAATTTGGCCGGTGATGATCTTGGCACAATGACAATCCCAGACTTGATCAACAAACTCCAACAAGAAATTACAACTAAAGCCTAACATAAAAAAAACAGCATCTCTCACTCGATGCTGTTTTTTATTTACTTTAAGTTAATATTCGAGAACCTTTGTCTGTAATGGCAATAGTGTGTTCGAAGTGAGCGGCAAGTCCACCATCTTGAGTACGAATTGTCCAACCATCTTCATCAAAATAAATTTCAGGGTGCTTTTCTGTGAACATTGGTTCAATAGCAATAACTAAACCTGGCTCGAGTTTTAAACCTTTCCCGCGCTTACCATACCCAGGAACGTTCGGCTCTTCATGCACCGCATAACCCACGCCATGGCCAACCAAGTCTCGAACCGTGGACACACCATTACTTTCTGCAATTTCTTGGATAACTGCACCAATGTCACCTATCGTGTTTCCAGGTTTGGCTTCGGCAATCGCCGCATCTAAAGCTTGCTTGGTAAGCTTCATTAACTTTTCTGCTACAAAACTAACTTTCCCTACAGGTACCGTAATAGCCGTATCTGTGTATAAGCCTTTGTAAATCATGCCAATATCAAGGCCAATAATGTCCCCTTCTTGAAGAAAATCACGAGCAGAAGGAACTCCATGAACAATCACGTCATTGATAGATGTACATAGTCCGGCCGGGAAAGGATTTTTCTTTGTGCCATAACCAATAAAGCTTGGTTTACCACCAACTTTTAGCATTTCTCGTTCAGCAAAACTATTTAACTCAGCGGTTGTAATCCCCGGCTTCACCAGCTCAGCTGTGCGCAATAAAATATCACGAAGGAGTTTACCGCCTTCGTTGATAGTTTCTATCTCTGCTTGAGTTTTAATCATTCGTGACTTCATGTCTAATTGGAACGCTGTCGGGCTTTTCTGGCGCTAGGATGATGTTGTGCTACCAACTTTCGTTCGTGCTTAGTAATCACCGCTTGCATTCGTTTTTGCACATCTGCTACAGTACCGATCCCGCTCACTTCAATAAATGTATATTCTTTTTTAAAAAACTTAATAACTTCGGCGACATTTTTGCGATAATAGCTTTGGCGGTTCTTTAAAGCCGCAACTGTATCGTCGGGACGCTTCCCATATTTCCCAGCAAAGTAACCCAAACGACCTGACATTCGTTTTACCGTTTCAGAAACTGGAACTTTCAAATATATAACCAGTGGTTTGACGCGATAAGTTTCGCGAAGCCATTTTCTGACTAAACGAGCTTCACCAACCATTTTGGGATGACCATCAAACAAAATCCCTTTAGAGACTGGTGTGGCATGAATTACTTCGTCTAAAATTTCTCGTACAATTTTTGTTGGTGTGAGTTTGCCTTCGTCATTAAAGACTCGCAGCATCTTATCCAACGCTTTATCTTTCTTACGGCGACGCATCAACTCTGCTCCCATGTCAAAATCATATAACTTGTATTTTTTGACGAGCAACTTTGCTTGAGTGGCCTTACCTGCAGCAGGGTCACCAAGTAAAATTATATTTAATGGATGCGTAGACTTTTTAGACATAGTCGAGATGAAGCGCGGTGTTAATTGCCACTCTCACTTCTGGGATAGAAGGAGTTCCATTGATTTCGATATGAGTAGTTTCCTTACGAAGTAAATCTATCACTGGTAAAGTTTCTTTGTCATACATCTGGAGTCGATACTCAATAGCTTCCCTGGTGTCATCTTTGCGAAATTCATGATGAGCTCGTTCCAAAAGTCTGGCTACAGAAATATCGTGGGGAATATCGAGGAAGATAGTAACAAAGTTCGTTCGGCCATGTTCTCGTAAATAGCTCAACAAAAACTGAGCTTGGCCAACGCGTCTGGGTACTCCATCGAAAATAATCCCTCTATCAGTTGGTAACTCCTTTAACTTCTCAACCATAACTTTGTAAAGATCTTCATCGTCTAACAAATGACCGTTATTGATGAGTTCAGCGATATGCTTTCCTAAAGGTGTGTCTTTCTGAGCTTCTTCACGTAAGATTGCCCCCATTTCAAAGTGATAAAAACCAAGTTGTTCTGCGAGCTGACGTGCCTGAGTCCCTTTGCCTGAGCCTTGGGGGCCAATGAAGAAAATTATATCAAGATCCATGAAGTGTGTTTCTATGTGAATTGCTTTTACTATAGAGGATTTTGAGAAGATTATCAACTTTTTCTAAAGTTTTTTGATGATAACAGCAAAAATATGGTATAGTGAAGAAAACATTTCGTCCGAAACTAAAATCAAACGTGCACTCAATTTTCTTTGATCTTACAATAATTTTCCTGCTGGCCGGAACCGCTGCGTTCATTGTCAGCTTTTTCAAACAACCTAGTTTAATCGCTTACATTGCTACAGGGGTTATCATTGGCCCACTGGGTTATTATCGTTTAAGCGAAGGCGATATTCTCAAAGGTTTGTCTGAGCTGGGGATTACTTTACTACTGTTTATGGTCGGACTCGATCTCGATTTTTCGGGTCTGAAAAAAATGGGTCGAGTTGCGCTAACAGCCGGTCTGGCCCAAATTGTTTTTACTAGTGCTGCTGGATTTGGTGTAGCTCGTTTGATTGGTTTTGATGTTGTGCCTGCCGCTTACATTGCGCTTGCTTTAACTTTTTCCTCAGGTATCATCGCGGTTAAACTTTTGAACGAGAAAAAGGATTTGCACAGTTTGTATGGAAAGTTAGCTGTCGGAATTTTATTGATCCAAGATTTAGCCATCATGCTAACTTTGATTTTACTAACTGGGACATCAATCAATGACGGCAGTGTCCCCTTGTGGGAAAACATTTTCTTTACACTAGTTAAAACTGGAGTAATCGCCGTTATAATTATTTGGCTCAGTACCAAAGTTTTCCCGATAATTTTACGTCATGCGGGAAAATCTGATGAACTCTTGCTGGTCTGTAGTTTAGCTTGGGCTTTAGGCTTCTCGGCGTTTGTGTCGTTACCGTTTATTGGTTTGAATCTGGAGATCGGTGGATTTTTAGCTGGACTGGCTTTAGCTAATACTGCTTCGCATTATCAAATTGGTGCGCGTATAAAATCGTTACGCGATTTCTTTTTAATTTTGTTTTTGATCTCCTTAGGCTCACAACTCGTTTTCACCAGGATGGATGAACTGTTTTCACCAATAATTATTCTGTCGCTGTTTGTTCTAATCGCTAATCCGTTAATTATTTTGTTCATTCTTGGTGTCTTGGGTTACAAACCTCGCACAGGATTACTGACCGGTTTAACCTTGGCACAAGTCTCAGAATTTAGTTTGATCATTATCGGTCTTGGTTACAAACTCGAACACATTAGCCAAGGAGTGGCCAGCCTCGTCACTATCGTCACAGTTATTACAATGATCGTTTCATCATATTTAGTCACTCACGCCAACGCCATTTACCGCATCACTCAACCGTTTATAAAGCGCTTTGATTTCCGCAAAGGAAAAGCCGAAAAAAGTTTACAAGAAATTACTTTCAAAAATCACATTGTTTTAGTTGGGGCACATCGACTGGGCTCGCACTTGATTCATTCTTTGCAAAAACAGCAACAAGACTTTATTATCATCGACCATGATCCCCAGATTGTTGAAAATTATCAAAAAGATGGCCTGGTCTGTATTTGTGGAGATGTCGCCGATCCTTACATTCAAGAACTTGGTAATTTAGACAAAGCGAGCTTGATTATTTCTACTGTTCCCGACTTTCATGATAACTTAGCGTTGATTGAAAGCATTAAAACCAAGAACCCGCGCATCAAAATGATTTTTGCTGCTCATGATGAAGCCGAAGCTCTAGAACTCTACGACAAGAAAGTTGATTACGCGTTGCTTCCCCACTTTATTGGTGGCGAACACTTAGCGCAGATCTTCGAAGACAAAAAAGGTTTGGCTGGTCTGAAAAAACTTAAAGACAATCATCTCAAAACCCTTCGTTCTTAAACCTTAGGCGCCAAAAATGGGCGTCTTTCTTGAAGTAACTAAAAATGATACTATGTAGCTATGCTTACACTCTTTGATACCCTATCTAAATCTAAAAAGGATATAAATATTTCTAGTAGACCAGTCCGACTTTATTCTTGTGGCCCCACTGTTTACGACCACGCTCACATCGGCAACCTCCGCAGTTTTATCTTTGCTGACACAATTGCTCGGACTCTTGAGTACAACGGACAGGAAGTTGACTGGGTAATGAACATCACTGATGTTGATGACAAGACGATCAAAAAAACTATTGAAGAGTTTGGAGAGAACGCCACCCCAAACGAATTAAAACAGCTAACTACTCGTCACGCAAAAACTTTCTTAGCTGACTTAGAAGCCCTGAATATAGACACAAAACGAATTCGCTTCATTAATGTAAGTGATGTCATCCCCCAGATTCAAGAATTTATCTTAGGGCTTCTCGATAAAGGATATGCTTACACCGCCGATGATGGCAGTGTTTACTTTAATATCGAAAAGTATCAAGCTGACTTTAAAGATTACGGCGAGCTAGTTGGTGCTGGATTTATAGAAGGCAAAAAAGTTGGGGCACGAGTTGCCGTAGATGAATACGAGAAAGATAACCTCAGCGACTTTGCGTTATGGAAAGCTCGTCACACTGACGATGGCCAAATTTTTTGGACTCACGACAAATTAGCGGATGGTCGTCCAGGATGGCACATTGAATGTTCGGTGATCAACAACATTGCTTTTGATGGCCAACCAACGGATATCCACACTGGCGGCATTGATTTGATCTTCCCTCATCACACCAATGAAATTGCTCAGAGCCAACCGTTTTACAAACCTTTCTCCGCACATTGGACACACAGCGGCCACTTGTTAGTTGATAATAAGAAGATGGCCAAGAGCGCTGGGAGCTACCTTACATTGTCTAATTTGCAAAAGAAAACCGCTTTAGCTGGTCCGACATTGCGCTATCTATGTTTACAAAATGACATGCGTAATCAACAAAACTTTACAGATGAAGCATTTGAAGCAGCACGCAATGGACTACAACGCTTATATGGTACTTACGAAAGCGCATCAAGTGATGATAAAGCGGAAGTTCTTGAAAAATTCAGCTCTAGTTTGAATAATGATCTAAACACAGCTGAGGCTGTGGCTGTAATGCATGCATCTGGGCTCTCAAAAGCCAGCATGGACACAATGGATAAAGTATTTGGGCTTGGTCTTGGACAAACAGCAGCAGAACTTCCTAGTGAAGTTGCCGAGCTCGCAAAGTCTCGCCAGGACGCACGCGACAGTAAAGACTTTGCAAAATCAGATGAACTCCGCACACAAATAGAAACACTAGGATACGAAGTCAAAGACACTAACGACGGACAAAAAGTTACAAAGAAATGAAACAAAACAAACCTGTTGTAGCAATTATCATGGGCTCGAAATCTGACTCCAAAGTCATGAGCGATGCTCAAAAGGTTTTGCGAAAATTTAAGATTGCAAATGAATACAAAGTTATCTCAGCTCATCGGTCCCCAGAACTAATGTACGAATTTGCTAAGACAGCTGAACAGAACGGAATTCAAGTAATAATTGCAGGAGCTGGTGGTTCAGCTCACTTACCCGGCATGGTAGCTTCTTTAACAAATCTTCCTGTTATTGGAGTTCCTATAAAAACTAAAAATTTGGATGGATTAGATTCTCTTCTTTCAATCGTACAAATGCCGAAAGGAATACCCGTAGCAACTGTTGGCATTAATAACGCTCACAACGCAGCTCTTCTAGCAATAAAAATTCTTGGAATAAAAAAATAAGCCCAACTGGCTTATAAAAGAAAAGGGCCGGGACACTCGCGCGATGCGAGGCCCCGGCTTTTGCCGTCAGCGTTTCGGCGTAATCGCCAAGGACGCTGAGGACTGTTTGGGAAGAGGCCGTTCCTTCCGCGCTGACTTTTCGCCAAGCACAGGAGCTTCGGATTCTTCACCCTGGAATAGAACCATGAAGGCCCATGTTACCAGAATCGTGCTCAGACACCCGGCGGCCTGATACCGCAAAGGAAGTCCTTCCGCTAAAGAATCCGTAAGGTAGGCAAAGTAGCCTACCAAGGACGCGGCTGCGGTCTGAACAAGGATCACGTGTACCCACTGTCCAACCTTGATCGCAAGCCTTGTCAGGGTCGCAGTCAACATCATAACTGCGAATACTACAAAACCAAGTTCGACTGATGTAAAAATGAGCTTCTCCACAATACCTCCAACTGAACTTGAGCTGCTCCGATATAGACCGGAGTTGAACAGGAATGTTCTGTAACATTATACTATATTTAGCCTATTTTGTCAATATACCCAAATAATCATTGATATTCTTGCTAAAACGAGCTATAATCAAGTTTCGCAAGTCATATCACGCCCCAAGGAGGACAGAGAAATGACGAAGCCCGTACACATTCAGCACCACTCCCTTGGGGAGTCTCTCGGTATCGCCCTGTTCCTGTTTGGCGTGCAGAGAATCCACGAACAGAAGCATACCCTTGTTGGCTGGGCAATCATCCTCGGCTTTGGCGAGAAGTACTGGCGGCCGGAGTTTCAAGTCCGCGGTATTCACCTCCCCGACTATCCCAACTTTTGGGAGACGTTCCTTGAGCTCCGCAACACTCACAGCTCTCTAAAGGAGCTCATCGATCCTGGCTTACGGCCAGACGCAAACGAGACGGAGTTCATTCTCCGACTCTCAACGACGTACGCACTTCTGTGCATGGCATTGGATCGATGCATAAACGCTGTAGAGATTGACGAAGCTCGAGCACCAATCGTGACCCCGAAACAAGAGCAATTACTACTGCACAAAGCAACAAGAGGTCCAGGTCCGCACCTCAAGGCTCTCGAGCTTTACACTGCCGGCAATGCACTCGTGTTTCTTTGTAACCACTGGCACATCGTCCGTCGTCCAGTCTAGGCTGGCCCACGACTTTCACCCGCCTCAGGCACCCTCACCGGTGCCGTTTTTTTTACCAAAAATTTATGTTAAACTTAGCAGACCTATGTCGAATTTTTCCTGGCAAACTCTTCCTAAACCGATAGTCGCTCTCGCGCCGATGAGCGGCGTTTCTGACATTGCCATGCGCAGCATCGCCCGCCGTTGGGGCAGTGACATCACCTTTTCTGAGTTCATTTCCACAGACGCACTTCACTTTAAAGTCGCTCACTATCTTGGTCTTGGCCAACCAAAAGGCGTTCACATTTCCAAAGAAGATATTTTGCGCACACTCGAAGACAAAGCCTATTGGGAAGATGATAAATCATTTGTTCTCGCCAAGTTCATCGAAGAAGAACGCCCGTTCATCATTCAAGTTTTTGGTAACGAGCCAGAACATTTCCATACCACAGTCACCATTCTCAATCAGCTCTTTAAACCAGATGGGTTTGATATTAACTTTGGCTGTCCTGCCCGTAGCGTCATTCACAACGGCGCTGGTAGTTGTTTGTTTCTTCAGCCAGACTTAGCCAGAAAAATTATCGAAACGGTAAAAATGGTATGCGATCCCCTTCCTGTCTCAATAAAACTTCGTGCCGCATACAAACACGTCCCCGCTTTAGAATTCTTGAAAGCAATTGAGGGCGCGCCTTTCGAAAACGTCACACTACACATGCGCACATACGATCAAGTTCATCACGGCGAGCCAAATTGGGATTCAGGAAAAGAACTTAAACAATACTTAGCCACAAAAAACATTCCACTCATTGCGAATGGCGGTATTGCTTCTGGAGAAGATGCGGTTAAAGTTCTTGAATACACCGGCGCCGATGGTGTCATGGTCGCTCAAGCCTCACTCGGCAATCCATTTATCTTCAGTGAAATAAAAGCGGCGATAGCTGGTAAACCTTTTGAACCAGTCAGTTTAGCTCAACGAATTGAGACAGTTTTGGCCCAAACCCGTATCATGTTGGAGCATAAGGGTCCTCGGGGTATAATAGAGATGCGCAAACATTTTTTGTGGTATTTTAAGGGTTTTCCGAATGCAGCTGAACTCAGGGGCCTACTATCCAAAGTTGAGACCATCGACCAGCTTGAAGCCGCACTTGCCACCATCCATCAAACTCAAACTGAACCAACTACCGCCTAACTCCCATGGACACACAACGATCACCAGTCTTAGACCGTCTTCCCCCACAAAACCTTGAAGCCGAGAGCTCTGTCCTCGGCGCCCTTATGCTGGATAAAGATGGGATTATTAAAATTGCCGACATTGTCATCGCTGATGATTTTTATGACAACCGCCACAAACAAATTTTTGAAGCCATCCTAAAACTTTTTGAAAAGAACACCTCGATTGATATTCTCACTGTTTCCAACTATTTGGAAGAACGAAAAATTCTTGATCGCATTGGTGGCTCCAGTTACTTAACTCAACTTGTAAACTTAGTACCAAGCGCGGCTAACATTGTTTACTACGCCAACATCGTTCGTAAAAAAGGAACCCTCCGACGCTTAATTCAAGCTTCAGGTGATATCACCACTATCGCCTACTCTGAAGAAGGCGAAGTTGAGGATGTCTTAGATCGCGCTGAACAGCGCCTCTACGACGTCTCCCAAAAACATTTAAAGCAAAACTTTATCCCAGTTAACACAGTCCTTCACGAAACTTTTGAACGTATTGATCAATTGCATCGGGACAAAGGGGCGTTACGCGGCTTAGCCTCAGGCTACATTGATTTAGACAAGCTCCTTGGTGGTTTACAAAAATCCGATTTAATTATCCTGGCAGCACGTCCCTCTATGGGTAAAACTGCTTTTGCCCTGGACATGATTCGCAACGTCTCCGTCAACTTCAAAATCCCTACTGGTATTTTCTCTTTGGAAATGAGTAAAGACCAATTAGTCGATCGTCTTTTAGCTTCACAGTCTGGGGTCGATCTTTGGAAAATTCGTACTGGTAACTTAACTGATGATGACTTTACCCGTCTCGAACATGGTATGGGCCAACTCGCTGAAGCCCCAATCTATATTGATGACGCTGCTGGTAGCAACATTATGGAAGTTCGTACTAAAGCTCGCAGACTCCAATCTGAACACGGGGTTGGTTTAATCGTCATCGATTACTTACAACTTATGTCTGGTCGTAGCAACAGTGATAACCGCGTTCAAGAAGTTAGCGAAATTTCTCGTAGCTTGAAAATTTTAGCTCGCGAATTAAACGTCCCGGTCATTGCCCTCTCTCAGCTCTCTCGTAACTTAGAAAATCGTCCCGACAAAATTCCCCAACTGTCGGATTTGCGTGAATCAGGAAGCATCGAACAAGATGCGGACGTGGTTATGTTCATCTACCGTGAAGATATGTACAAAGGCAAAGAATCGAGCCGACCAAACATTGCTGAAATTCATATCAAAAAACATCGTAACGGACCAACCGGCCAAGTTGACCTATTCTTTGATGCTGCACACACCAGCTTCAAAAACTTAGACCAAAGCTTTGACACAAGACCTCAAGTCGTCATGCAAGCTCTTGAAAGCAACGAAGACACTATCGATTAAACAAACATGACCAGACTTCCTGCTTCGCTTGAACGCGCTATCCACGAATTTTCCAAACTCCCCGGCATTGGCCCAAAATCAGCCCAACGCCTAGCTTTGTATTTACTCAAAAGGGACTCTATCGATTTAAACAATCTTTCTGGCGCAATCAGCAGCCTTAAAGAAGGAGTAACGTTTTGCTCTACATGCCACAATATGGCCGATACCGACCCTTGCAGCGTCTGCGCCGATCAAACCCGTGACCACACCCTCATCGCCGTAGTCGAGGAACCACTCGATGCACTTGCTCTCGACAAAACCGAACACTTTAAAGGCGTCTTTCATGTTCTTGGCGGCGTACTTAACCCCATGGAAGGTATTGGGGCGGGACAACTCAATATAGACTCACTGCATGATCGTATTGCTAAACAGGGCGTGACAGAAGTCATTATTGCCACGAATCCAACTCTCGAAGGTGAAACCACAGCCATGCACCTAGCTCGTAGTCTTAAAGACACTGGAGTCAAAGTCACTCGTATCGCTAGAGGCCTACCAATGGGTGGCGATCTCGAATACGCTGACGAAATTACTTTATCGAGAGCGCTAGAAGGCCGACGAGAATTTTAAAACCCCGCAACCAGTGCGGGGTTTTTTGATAACTGATTATTTTAACTCTGTCGGCGTGAGATTTAAAATCAAAGTTTTCTGACCTCGAGTTATGGTAAACGGAATTGTCTCACCGATTTTATAATTCTCCAGTATCTCTTCGAAGCTTACATCCCCAACAACCTTTTGCTCACCAATCGCAGTAATAATATCGTTTCCCTGTAAGCCAGCTTTATCTGCCGCACTTGAACCAGCTACTCGCAAAACCCGAACTCCTTCTGGTAAACCTAGTAACTTGCCACGTACTGGTGAAATGAGGTCATAAGCAAACCCAAAGTCGGGACGCTTTAACTCATCAGCTAAATAAAGGCTAATGGAACGCTTCATAATGTCTCCGGCAATAAGTCTGTGGGCATCGGACATGCCAACGATATCACCAGACAGTGTAACCAAAGCTGCTCCACTTACGGCATAAGTCACATTTTCAATACCATAAGTTCGGGAAGGTTTATTCGCTTCATACTCTTGTTCATAGGTATCGTGCTGAGCCACTGAAACGAATACGGGAGTAGCAATTGGTGTGAAATCTTTCAAAGTCTGTTCGATCATGACTACACGCTGACCCACATTTAATTCTTTGGAACTACCGAAGCTGGCTACTGCAACATTATCAACATTGGCTTTGAAAAAGACTAAATCAGTAGCGGGGTCAACAAGACGTTCTTCTACAGGAGCAATGCGCCCATCGCTTAAGATGACCGCGTAAGTTGCGGCCTGAGGCGCCGCGAATGCTGTGCTTGTAGTCACAAAACTTCCATCTGAGGTAATGCTAATTGCGTTACCAGTACGAACAGTTTGACCATTGCTTACGGCCACTACTGCCGCCATTTTTGCTTTTGCGCTGTTTATGGCATCAATCACATCGGTGCCGTCGTCAGCTCTCACAACCTCACGACGTGTAATGACAATTGGGGCTTCTGAATTGAAAAAATCAAAGCGTGCCAACTGAGGAATTTGGGAAATCTTTGCGCGAATGTAACCACCCAAAAAAACATTTAGCGTTAGGGTAAGAACCGCGGTCAAAATTATTATCAGAACAATGTTACGTTTTTTCATAAATCAATTTAGGAAATAATGCTTAATGGGGTGGTTAACAAAACTAATGCAATGAACAAGGCGCTTAGACCGAGCTGAAACTGAATTTTGCGCGTAGTGATCTGGTTAAATAAATAATAATAGTATAACGACCAAATGGCATAGAAAATTACGAACAAGATAAAGCCGAGGACTGAGTAATGAAGTGGCAGAAATGACAACGCCCAAAATAATTCAGACATACATAAGCCGATAATAACCGAGCCCAGCCACTTACTCCGCAATCCATGGGGAGTAATTTCATATGTGGCCCGACATAGTAAAACTGTAATAATAAAAGCAATGACCACGTACCAGCTACCGATTCGAGCAAAATACTGAGCCAAAGCACCAAGTAACATGAACAAACCAAAAGCTGAAATAACTAACTCATTAAACAACAATTGCTCACCAGCATTTCCAACCGTAACTTCAAAATAATAGAGCACCGGTAAACCGATAATCAAAAAAGCTGTACGTAAAGTGTTGTTAGGAATAATAAAGAACAAGCCAATCCAAGCGGCAAAAACCAAAACAGTACGTAACACCACCCACCATTGAACTTTTCCCAGCCCGCGCATGTAAAAAGCAGTGTAAGCTCCAATCCCTATAATAAACACAGCGACCGTTGGAATTAAAACGCGGAAAACTGGGTCAGGTAAAATCAAAACCTGCAGCGCCACTGCAAGTACAATACTAATAACCGCACTAATTATTTTGTGATGTTTTACGAGCATGTAAGAAAATTAAAACTATTCCTGAGACTAAAACCAGTAAGGCGCTCACTCCTGCGTTTACACGAAAACTTTGCCAAAATACAGCGTCAATGCGCAAAAATTCGAGGAAAAACCTACCTGTATTATATAGCAAGACATACCACAAGAAAAGGTGCCCTGGACGCGCTTTGGAACCAACAAATTTTAACAAAATAATCAGAATGAGAGCGTTGATTAAGGCCTCGTACAAAAACAACGGATGAAAGTACTCAGAAACAAAATATCCTGGACTTCGAAACTGTTCTGGAACAAACATCTTCCAGGGAAGATTAGTTGGATAACCAAATAATTCGTAATTAAAAAAGTTTCCAAAGCGACCAATAATCTGCCCGACTAAAACACTTGGCACCAGCCAATCTAAAGTTTTTCCCAACATTTTTAGCCATTCTGATTTCGAATACTGTTTGTAAGAGAATATCGAAAGACCAATCAAGCCACCGATGAGCGCGCCGTAAATACTTAAGCCACCGTGCCAAACTTGAAAGACTTCAAGCATGTTTGCACGATAATAACTTAAATCAGAAGCAATATGATAAACCCTGGCGCCTAGAAACCCTGAAACCACTACCCAAAACAAAATTAGATCAACTTTCTCAGATTCAAAGCCATACAAAACTCTGCGCTTTTGCGCGATCACGTAACCAGCAAACACCGCTAGCGCCATACACAAGCCATACCATCGTATTGACCATGAGCCTAAACTCAACTCTGGAGAGAGTACAAGCGCACCAGCAAAAACTTTTGACAACAAAAAAATAACCAAGGCCAACACCACTATCAAACCAATAAGATATTTTTTTACCATTTTATTTAAAACAAAACTGCTTGATGCGTCACGCCTTCTCGAGACACGGGCTCGGCCACTGATAACGCAACTTCTTTAACCGCGAAATAATCACGGTATATAATTTTTTGATTTTTTAAAGCGTATTCGTAAATCAAACGGGTAATTCGAACATCGTCTTGGCAATATTTCTTGAGTAAATCCATACGACCATTTCTATAATACAGCACTGCTTCTTTGCCATCACCAGACTTCCCACTACCTAAAGTTGCTTGAGCAACCGCTTCCAATTTAATTCGATGTCCTAACACTTTGTTAATCTCTTCGAGTAGATCGTAATACGGAATATCAGAGAGATTAAAGTTCATGTAAGGCTGTAAAACTTCAAAATCAAAATCTTTGATGTTAAACCCGATGATCTGATCTGCGGTTTGCAGAATAGGTGCGAGTTTTGGCAACTCAGCTTCTTCATACATCGTGTAGCGATCGGTAGAGTAATCGTAAATTCCACACAACGAAACTTTTAAGAGATGATTCTTTCCCCTACCACCGACATCCTGAAATAAATTTTGGGTTTCTAAATCCAGTACTATCTTTTTGAGCATTTTGTTTTTTTAATACCTCTATAGTATACACCATCGAGCGTGACGGTTGACATTAACGCTTATCTATGATATATTTTGTCTTCGGTATTTCAGAATCCACATAAAGGACGTAACTCACGAATGAGCAAGACTGCGCCTTCGGTTGATCCGATGACCGATGCCGAGAAGTATTCGATCCTACCCATCGCCACCATCGACAAACCTCAACGGAATCCGATGAATCCTAAGGGATTCTCGAGGACGGCTGAGAATATGCCCATGGACGCACTTCTCGAAAGAAGGATCGGACAAGACGACCCCCCAGATGGTTTCGTTTAAAGGAGGATTTTCGGACAGTAACGCAAGTGCCACTGTAAAACTGTCCGAATGGGAGGCTATTAATTAGATTTTCGCCGCTTCAACATTAGTAGTCTCCCCGTTCTCGCGCCTTCGGCTCACCCCGTTGGCGCATTTTTTTGGCTTATTTAAGGTATATTTCGATAAATTGGTCAAGCTTCTGGGGTTAGTGGCTTGACCAAAAGCCTGAAATGAGTTACAGTCTATTCATTCATTCCGATCCAAGGAGAGAGCTGATGAACAGGAAGAATGCGTTGTCCAAGCGCCCTGCGCGGGATGACACCGACCGCAACGGCCATTCGCCGCCTACGCCGCCCTCGGTTCGCAAGAAGTATTTTTTGATGAACGCGACCGACGGCACGAAGAACGACCCGCTCGCGTCCGACGCGCCGGCCACCATGGCCACGACGGCGTCGACGTGATCGGCCGCCGGAAGAGCTCGGGCTCAACCGGCGCCGCGTACCGGCTAGCTGAGTGGGACGTGCACCGCGCGAAGTCACGCCAGTCACAGTCCCGAGGACCAGCCGAACGCGCCGACATCGACGCGGACGGGGGGACGATCCTCACGTGCAGCAATGCCGGACTCGACGAAGAGAGCGAGCTCGAACATCGCGAACAAGGACGTTCGCGTTGTCACAAGCTCGGCTCACGCCAGCCACTTCTGTACCGCTCGCATCGAGCGGATCGCAGACATAACTCAGATCGCCTAGCGATCACCCAGACGAAACCGTAGGAGGAATACGGGACACATAACGAAAGTCGCAGAGCATGCGACATCGCCGTTCGACTTCACAGTCGAAGATCCCAACCAGTTCCCCCTACACCAAGCCTCGGTGCCACTCGTGAAACGAGCGGCACCGAGGTCTCTTTTTTTATTTGTACATCTAAACTGTTTTTGGTATACTTTAAAGGCTTTTATCGATTTTTTACCCTATCTACAGAAAGAAAAAGACATGCAGAGAACACTTGCACAAGAGAGCTTACAACACATTGGCAAAGAAATCAGTCTTTCCGGTTGGGCCAGCTCCACTCGAGATCACGGTGGTTTAATTTTCATCGATCTTCGTGACCACACTGGAATCGTCCAACTTACTATCAATCCTGAAAATACAAAAGCTTTTTCGGTCGCAGAAAAAATCCGTGACGAGTTTGTTATAACCGCAACTGGCAAAGTCATTGAACGTGACGGAAGCTTGGCCAACAAAAATATCCCCACAGGGACAATCGAAATCAAAGTCGATTCTTTAGAGATACTCAACCCCAGCAAAGCTTTACCTTTCCCCGTAATGCATCAAGAAGATACGATCAACGAAGAAATTCGTTTGAAGTATCGCTTCTTAGACTTACGTCGCGACAAAATGCAACTAATGTTACGCAAAAAAGATGAATTTTTCACCGCCATTCGCGCATACATGCACGACCGTGATTTCGTTGAAATTACCACACCTATTTTAACCTCATCTTCTCCAGAAGGCGCACGAGACTTTTTAGTTCCATCTCGTTTACACCCAGGAAAGTTCTACGCACTACCTCAAGCACCTCAGCAATTCAAACAATTATTGATGGTTGGTGGCGTCCCCCGTTATTTCCAAATTGCTCCATGTTTCCGCGATGAAGACCCTCGCGCAGATCGTCATCCGGGTGAGTTCTATCAGCTCGACTTAGAAATGGCTTTCGCCGACAAAGGTGAACAAGTTTGGGAAATGATGGAGCCAATGGTCATTCAACTTACCGAAGAATTTGCTGGTAAAAAAGTTTTGACTAAACCCATTCCTCGCATTCCATATGCAGAAGCCATGGAAAAATACGGTAGCGACAAACCAGACTTGCGTTTTGAGATGCAAATGGTTGATTTAACCGAAGATCTTAAAGATACGGGCTTTACTGTGTTTTCTAAGGCTATTGCCAGCGGTGGCGCAGTTAAAGCGATTATGTGTAGCGGTGGAAGTAAACTTACACGTAGCCAAATCGATGAACTTACTGAGATGGCGAAGAAAGATGGCGCTGGTGGCTTAGCTTATATTGTTAAAGAAAATGGGGAATACAAATCACCTGTCGTAAAGTTTTTGTCTGAAACTGAACTTGCTGCGATCGTTGAAAAAACAGGAGCGCAAGATGGCGACATTATTTTCTTTGGGGCTGATGAACGTAATCTCGTAAACAAAGTTTTGGGCAAACTTCGCAACAAACTTGGCGATATTTTTGGCTTGAAAGATCCAAATATTATTGCCTGGGCGTGGATTACCGACTTTCCAATGTACGAATACAGCGAAACTGAAAAGAAAATTGATTTCTCCCACAACCCATTCTCCATGCCACGCGGTGGTTTAGAATCTTTAGAAAAAGAAGACCCGTTAGACATCAAAGCTGACCAGTATGACCTTATTGCTAACGGCTATGAACTCCTTTCAGGTGCGATTCGCAACTACAACCCAGAAGTGATGTACAAAGCTTTCCAAGTCGCAGGAATTGACCGTGAGACTGTTGACGAACGCTTTGGCGCTATGATCCGCGCTTTCGAATATGGTGCACCACCACATGGTGGCTGTGCTTTTGGCTTAGACCGCTGGTTCATGCTACTTATGGACGAACCAAACATTCGCGAAGTTATTGCTTTCCCAAAGAATGGCTCTGCTGAAGACGTGATGATGGCCGCTCCAAGCGAGATCGACGCCAAGCAACTTAAAGAACTCCATATCAAAACTGATTTACCGAAGAAAGATGGAAAAATATAAGCATACTATATATGGGGTAATTTTCGGCATATTCTTTACGGTAATGCTTATAGGTTTTTTAATTTCAACATTGGAAGACCTTGATCATGCATGCAGTAAAGATGGTCAAAAGTGTCCAGCTTATATCCGTTTCACTCAAACTCATCGCTACCTTGAACCGACGGACACAACAAAATTACTAATCTCAAAAGTCACGCTGTTTATTCCCATCGGCGTCGGAGTATATTTAGATAAGAAACGAAACAAAAGATAATTGTGCACGAAATTAAACTTCAACAACATCAGTTTGAAGGTCCGCTCGATCTTCTGCTGTCATTAATCGAGGAACAGAAACTCGATATCACCACGATTGCTCTGGCGCAAGTCACCGAGCAATTTTTGGCTTATATAAAGCAACTTGAGCAACTAGATCCAACTATCCTCGCTGACTATCTTAGCATCGCTGCTAAGCTTTTGGTTATAAAGTCCAAGGCGATTCTGCCAACACTTGAAATAGATGATGAAGACGAAGAAGTTATTGGCGATCTTACGGAGAAACTTTTACTCTACAAACAATTTAAAGAAGTTGGTAACCATTTAAAAAAGTTAGATGCCGCCCAAAATCAAAGCTTCACCAGAGCTTTAACTTTTTCGGAACGCGTCAGTTTTTTACCAGACCCATCACTGACAACAGATGTATTTCACAAGAGCATCTTAGACGTCTTAAACAGTCTCAAAGAACTTGATAACTTGCCTAAAGCTAAAATCAAAGAGGCTGTATCGATCCAAGAAAAGATCGATCACTTACAAATGCTCATTACAACTCAGATTGAGACTAAACTTAGTGACTTGTTAGCAAGTGCAAAGAATAAATCAGAAGTTATTATCACCTTTTTGGCTTTACTTGAACTGACTAAACAAAAAATTCTCACTGTTGAGCAAGAAACTCTGTTTACAGACATTACTATCAAGAAATATGAGCACAATCAAGCGAAAGACGAAGAGCATGATACAATTAGTAAAGATGTAGAAGAACAAGACACTCATGAACGAACAACTTAAAAGCCAACTCGAAAGCCTCCTTTTTGTTTCCAACAAGCCACTGTCATTAAAACAGTTGGCTAAGTTTACTGAATCAGATGAAAAAACAGTCAAGCAAACCCTTGATGATTTGTCTAAAGAACGCGCTAGTAGTGGTGTCGTCATTTTAGAAGCCAGCGGCAACTATCAAATGGCAACAAACGGCGCTAACGCTGAGATGGTTAAAACATTCTTGAATAGTGACTTAAGAGAGAAGCTTACAGATGCCACCGTGGAAGTTTTAGCGATCATCGCCTATCGCCAACCGATTTCTAAAGCAGAAATCGAAGCGATTCGTGGAGTTAATTCACAATACAGTTTACGACATTTACTGATGCGTGGTTTGATTGAAAAAATTCCTAATCCCAATGATGCCCGGGGAAGCCTCTATCAAATCACAACTGATATGCTGCAACAGCTTGGAATTACAAGTGTGAATGATTTACCAGAATTCTCGAAACTGGTTGAGCACATCAAACTTCCTGAAGTCGCTGGTGTGACGACAAATGAACCTGAAACAACTTAAAACCCGCATAAGCGGGTTTTTACTTAGGAATTGGTTGATATGATTCTATGGGTGATGTGGGGACTTCTCGTTTTAACTCCACGCGCTCACAACCAACGGCAAGGAACGAGAGAACCATCAAACTTAAAAGTATTTTTGTCATTTAAAAGGGTTTATTTGCTTTAAGTATGGCATAATCTTTAAGGTTTTACCACTGGAAAACTTCCCCAAAATTTGCTAAACTTAGCTAGATTTTGATAAAGGGTTTCCAAATTACTCAGCCACAAATCCGACCAGGCGCTATCGTCTAATGGTTAGGACGCATGGTTCTCATCCATGTAATCCGGGTTCGATTCCCGGTAGCGCTACCAACAAAGAACACTATCGCAAGATAGCGTTTTTTGTTTTACACTAAATCCATGTACTATTTCTACATCCTTCGTTGCAAAGACAAAACTCTTTACTGTGGTACCACCAACAATCTCAAAAAGCGCGAGCTGGTCCACAACTCCGGTAAAGGTTCAAAGTATGTTCACGCTCATGGTGGTGGAAAAATAATCTACAACGAAAAATTTAAAACTATCAATGACGCGCTTCGACGGGAAGCTGAGGTTAAAAAATGGCCACGCCTAAAGAAGCTAAACTTACTAAACCACTCTGGACTGAAGTCCAGAGGTTTTGAGAGACCGTGTTAACTTAAAGTTAACTCAGGATCAAGAAAGTACTGTCTTCCTGTTCTTCATGGGTTCCTTGTTCCTCAATGTATTTCTTGAC
>JADZEH010000025.1 GCA_020850635.1 Candidatus Doudnabacteria bacterium
AAGAACCTGACCGCATATGAATATTTGCTTCATAAAAGCGAAGTTTTCGATTATAAGTTCCCAAAACAAGCCTAATTTTGTATACTTCCTTTATGAAACCAGAACAAATACCTTTCTCATTTCAGGAACAGCCGCCTGTTCCTCAAAGCTCCGAATCTAAGCCTCAAGTGCCATATGATGGCATGAAGGATATAGGTTTGGATGGGCAACCAATAGTTTGGAGAAAGCGAACAGGTATAAATGGTAATGAGGTTATGGTTAGGGAGCTCGATGAAGATCCCGAGGTCTCTCTAGTAGCAGAAACGCTTCCTGATTTAGAGGTAAGTTGTGAATATTGTAATGACGCGCCAGGTGGATGCTCTCAGTGTGGTTTTGGAAGAAATCAGAAGAATAAAAAATAGTTATGACCATAGGCATCGAAGCGGAGCGCGCCAATAATCCGGTGAAAACCGGAGTCGAGCATTATGCCAAGCAACTTATTTTACAGCTTGCGCAGATCGACACAACAAACCAGTACATCCTCTATTTACGAACTAAACCAGAGGACTGGTTTTTAAATTTGCCAAAAAATTTCAGAGTTAAAATTTTAGGTTACGGACCAGTCCCGTTTCCGTATCTGTGGACGCAATTGCGTTTATCGTGGGAAATGTTGGTCAACGCACCAGATGTTCTGTTCGTACCAGCTGCGTCATTGCCGATGATTCATCCAAAGCGCTCTATTATTACAGTTCACGACGTCGCCTGGCGACTTTACCCCGAAACTTTCAAAACTCTAAAGCGTTGGTACTTAGAATTTACAACGTGGTTCGCTTGTCGTTTTGCTTATAAAGTTATTGCTGTTTCAAACGCAACAAAAAAGGATCTGGTTAAGTATTACAAAGTTGATGGAAGTAAAGTTGAGGTTGTGTATCATGGATATGAAGCTGGTCAACATAATACTCAAACAAGCTTATCTCTTCCTGAAAAATATATTGTGTTTATTGGGACGATTCAACCACGCAAAAATATTATAGGACTCATCGATGCATTTACAGAATTGAAGCGTGATCATCCTGAGTTATCGCACAAGTTAGTTATAGCGGGTCGGGTCGGCTGGAAACCAGAAGAAACTTTAGCCAAGATCAGAAGTAATTCCGATGTTGTTTATTTAGGACATGTTTCAGATGATGATCGCTGGGCTATTCTACACCGTGCCACTATGTACGTCCTGCCAAGTTTTTACGAAGGTTTTGGTATGCCAATTTTAGAAGCGTTTTCAATGCATGTGCCAGTGGCAACTGCTAATGTCTCAAGTATGCCTGAAGTCGCCGGAGAAGCCGCAGTTTATTTTGATCCAAAAAATATCACAGAGATTAAAAAAGCTTTGCAAGATGTTTTGCTTGATAAATCTCTTGCTGAACGATTAGTTGAAAAAGGGGATATGCGTCTTCAAGAATTTAGTTGGAGTTCTTGCGGGCAACAGACCCATCAGATTTTAATTGAAGCTTAAGTATGAATAAATTTATTGCCCAGTTTACAACTGAACGCGTGATTTGGCTGCTCGTCTTGTGGCAACTGATTTCGGTATTGTTGATGGCTCTTGGTGTTTGGCCACAATCCATGGCCTGGCTAACCTTTGGGTTGCTTAGCGTTGTAATTTTATTTATTAGACCATTTGATGGGTTACTGTTGTTCATTATATCGATGCCATTTTATGTCGTGTTGCCAAATCCATATTTTGATAGTTTAAGCATGTGGCGCCCTTTGGCCGTGGTTTTGTTTGTGTCGTGGGTGATGCGTTTGTATGTGGTCCATCATCAATATTTCTTGAAAGTTTTCATGGTTCGCAAGTACAAAGAACCATTTAAGTTAAAAACAATTACAAATTTCATTAAAGTCGTTGATAGTAATTTTATGTGGTGGGATAAATATCTCGCTGCATTTATTGTGATTGCGTTAATTTCAACTTTTTTCGCGAGATTTCCTGAAGAGTCTATTAAACAGATTATATTTTTACTTAACGCCTATCTGCTTTACATTGTTGTGATTAATTCAGTGACCGATAGATTGCAGGTCAAAAAACTTTTGCACTATTTAGCAGCTTCAACTGGAATTATTGTGGCCTTAGGTTTTGTGCAATTAATCGCAACGTTTTTCACCAGTCAGTATTATTTTTGGCAATACTGGGCGATTATGATTTCTAGTTTATATTATGGTACTGGCCTTGCGGATATTCTCGCTTATTCAAACTCGTGGTTTTCATATACAGGTAGCACGCCTACCTTGCGCATGTTTAGTATTATGCCGGACTCGCATTCATTTGGAATGGTGGCGGTTTTATTGGCAACATTTTTAATTCCCTTAACGTTTATATATTACAAACCTGGAATATCGTGGCGAAATCCAAAAGCCTTGTTTGGTAGTAAAAATTATTTTTTGTGGAATGTAATCCGTCTCTCAGGTTTAGCAGTTATTTTTTCCGGAACTCGTGGGTTGTGGGTAGGGATGTTGGTACCGTTTGTGATTAGTATTGCGTTGTACGTAAAAAATATTTCACGACCAGTTTTCCGAAAAGCGATATTTGCGTACTTACTTGTGATTTTGTTTTTCGTCTTAAGTCCGTTTATTAATCAAGGACTGAATTATGTTCGCCAAGCGGGGTTGGAAGAAAAGTTTTTGGACCGTGCTGCGAGTATTTATGATTTGCAGGAATCTTCGAATGTGGGTCGTTTGATTATTTGGCAAGACAGTTTAATTTATGGTATTCATCATCCGTTAGGGGTGGGTTATGGTAATTTTATTGTCTCCTTAGTGTCTGATATTCCCGAGGGAACCTCATTTGAGCAAGCTGGAGAAGGTAAAAACTTGCGATATAATTTACCACAGAAATTTGTAACAGCTCACAGCCTTTATCTAAACATTTTAGTTGAATTGGGAATCTTTGGTTTATTGGCTTTCGGATTGTTTTGTTTGGAGTTTTTCCGTCGAGTCTGGAAATTTGTTCTAAAATCCAAAGATGAAAAAATGGTATATAATTCCTTCGTTATTGTGTTTGCTCTGACCTTTCTTTGGTTCATGGCTTACGGAGTGTTTGATGTTACGATATTTAACGACAAGGTTTTACTCTACGTACTTAGTGCGTTAGGGCTATCGGGAATTATTATGAAGCGTTATGAAATGTTTCGACAAGAAGAATTAGTGAAAGGACATCATCATGGCTAGAGTTACGCTTGTGCAGATGGTCTACAATGCAAAGAAATATATTCCGCTCTCTGTTGCCAGTATGGTTAATCAAACCTACAAAGACATTGAAGTGGTTTGTGTTATTAATGGAAATGAAGATGGAAGCAAAGAGTATATTGCGCAACATTTCCCTAAAGTTACAATTATTGATCCTGGTGAAAATCTGAAATTTGTTCGTGGACATAATTTGGTTTTTGAGAAGTTCACGAATACAGAATTTTTTCAATTGGTTAATGATGATTTATGGTTGGAGCCGAACTATGTCGAAGAGATGTTAAAGGTCTTTGAGGATACATCTGTGGCCGCTGCGAACGGTAAAATATTTAACTATAACTATACTTTAAACCAGAAGACGAAGGTTCTTGATACCACTGGGATTGAATACAGTAAAAGCGGAGGGGGACGTAGTCGTGGTCAGCATCAGGAAGACTTAGGACAATTTGATAATAAACGGGAGTTAATTGCTAGTGATGGTTCATCTTCCATGTACAGAAGATCAGCTTTGGAAGAAGTAAAATATCAGCGAGCTGACGGATCTTATGAATATTATGACGTTGATTTTGAGATGTATTGGGAAGACGTTGATTTATCGTTACGAATGATTAATGCTGGTTATTCTTGCCGTTTTGTACCCAGCGCGGTTGGTTATCATGGTCGGACTGCTGCAGCAAGCCCTGGTGGTTACAAAAAAGTTTTCGCGTTTATAAAGCACCATCGCTCTATTGCGCCTTGGATTCGTAAAGGGAATTATAAAAACCATATTTTTTTGTTTATAAAAAATTCACCGAAGTGGTATCCGCAGTTTTTTGTCCGTGAATTTTTCTACCAAGTCTTTGTTTTGCTAATTGAAACATCAACTTTGAAAGTTTTGCCAACGTTCCTCAAGCAGTTACCGTTGATGTGGAAGAAGCGAAAGTACATTCAAAAGCATCGAAAGATTTCGGTTGAGCAGTTTGAAAAGCTATTAAGTTAATACCATGAAATTATCTGTTATCATAGTTCCATATAAGGCCAAAGAAAAACTTGATGTTACTCTTGAGGCTGTTTACGCTTCTCAAGTTAACTTTGATTACGAGGTGATCATTGTTGATAATTTACCATCTAGTGGAACAGAAGATTTAGTACGCACAAAATACTTATCACGGCCAGAGCTCGCCGCAAAAACAACATACATACCAAACGCAGAGAACGTTGGTTTTCCAATAGCAAATAACCAAGGCTTAAAAATATCCAAAGGAGACTACAAGCTTTTATTAAATCCTGATACAAAAGTTAGCGTCGATACCTTGCAAAAAATGATTGATTTCATGGATTCACGACCAGATGTAGGTATGAGTACTTGTAAGCTTGTTAAGGGTAATGGTGAACTCGATTTGGCATGCCGTCGTAGTTTTCCTGATCCTTGGGTGTCCTTTTTCAGGCTCTCAGGGTTATCAAAACTATTTCCAAATAATAAAACTTTGGCAAAGTACAATATGACGTATAAGTCGGTGGATGAAGAAACTGAGATAGATGCCGGCTCTGGAGCATTTTTGTTTGTTAGTCCAGCATGTTATGAAAAAGTTGGTTTACTTGACGAAGGTTTTTATATGTATGGAGAAGATTTGGATTGGTGTTTCCGCGCTAAGGAAGCTGGATTCAAAGTGTGGTACTATCCAAAAACTACAACAATACATTATAAGGGACAGTCATCGAAACAAAATCCGTTTGCGCTCTATGCGTTTCATGACGCAATGTGGATATTTTATAGCAAACATTTAAAACATAAGTATCCGCTTCCATTTTCGTGGTTAGTGTGGTTGGGGATTTTTGGACGTTATGCACTTAAGTGGACTATTAATGTGTTTAAGAAAGAAAAAACTGTCAGTTAATAAAAGCTATTAATTCTAAGACTAAGCGTGATATACTAAAAGACATGGAAAACGAACAACAAACAGACACAAATATTGAGCAGGGTACACAGACAATAGCAGAACCAGCAATTCAATCACCGCGACCTGGCATCAGTCGCAAACAGTGGACATTAATTGTCGTCGTGTTTTTAGTGGCAATTGCGGCTAGCTTTCGAAGCGGTTTACTGATGGGTAATAATGGTTTTAATTTTGATGCTAAACAGTTTAAAATTGTAAATCAAAAAGATCAACCAACTGTTGTTGATTATGGTTTATTGTGGGAAGCGATTGAAGTTGTAGCCGATAAGTATATTGAGAAGCCGGTTGATCAACAAAAAGTTTTGTATGGGGCTATAAGGGGGGCGGTAAGTGCTATTGGCGACGAGTATACTGAATTTTTTGATCCGGAAGCTTTCGCCAGTTTCAAAACCGATCTAAAAGGAACTTTTGATGGGATTGGCGCGGAAATTGGAAAACGTGATGATTTAATTGTGATTATCGCTCCGCTTGAAAATTCACCCGCCGAACGGGCAGGTCTTCGACCAAAGGACGCCATTGTTTCAGTGGACTCCAAATTAACCGTAAATTTGTCTGTTGATGAAGTTGTTCAGTTAATTCGCGGGGAAAAAGGGACAGACGTTGTCCTAACTATTTATCGAGAAGGCCAAGCAGATACCTTTGACGTGACCATAAAGCGCGAGACCATTGAAATAAAGAGCGTGACTCTTGAATATAAACAACAAGGGGATAAAAAGATTGCGGTAATCAAACTCTCTCGATTTGGTGAAGACACTAAAACTTTATTTAGAAAAGCAGTTGATGACGTGAAGCAGTCAGGTGCGCAAGGGTTAATCCTAGATTTACGTAATGACCCCGGGGGTTATTTAGAAGTTTCAGTCGATGTGGCGTCGTACTGGTTACCAAAAGATAAACTTGTTGTAACTGAAGAGCATAGTCAAGAACCTTCTATAACTTACGACTCTTATGGCTATAATACTCTATCCGGACTAAAAACAGTGGTCTTGATAAATGGTGGTTCGGCTTCAGCTTCAGAAATTTTAGCTGGTGCCTTGCAAGATTACGATATCGCCACACTGATTGGTGAAAAAAGTTTTGGAAAAGGAAGTGTCCAAGAGTTGGTTGAATTAGAGGGTGGTGGTGCGGTAAAAGTTACGGTAGCACGTTGGATAACTCCGTCGGGTAAAAACTTGAATAAAGACGGATTAAATCCAGATATAGAGGTTGTCTTGTCTGATGAAGATTTCAATAACGATCGCGATCCTCAGCTTGATAAAGCGTTAGAAGAAGTTGTGAAGTAAAAAACGACCATTAAACTTTTTGGATCGTTAGAAGACTTAATGTTATTATATAAATGTGATATAATTGTTGAGAATTAAACATTCTATACATGAAACAAAGATCAAGTATAAAAGGTCCTGTGGTTAGTTCAAGGACTTATGTTCGTAAAACCTCTAAATCCCTTAAACGCGTATTATTTAGACGAGCCTGGCTTGGCTTTTTAACCCTAACATTAATAGTGACTTCAATTGCTGGAGTTATTTGGAATCCCCAGCACAATATCGCCCTAGCAGATACAGTTGCGTATGGTTTTGTAAAACAGATCGGCGGAACTGGAAGCGATCAAGGTGCATCGCTTAAATTAGATGGTGACGGTAATATTTATAGTACAGGAGCCTTTAGTGGTACTGTAGATTTTGATCCAGGAGCAGGAACATCTAACCTAGTATCAGCTGGTTTAACTGATATTTATATTTCCAAGCTTGATTCAAACGGTGACTTTGTTTGGGCAAAAAAAATTGGCGGAACTGGTTCTGAGCGCAGTAATTCAATAGTCGTTGACTCATCTGGGAATTCATATATAACTGGTAAGTTCGAAGGCACGGTAGACTTTGATCCAGGTGTGGGAACAACCAATTTAGTTGCGGGATCGTTTTATGATATTTTTATAACTAAATTGGACGTAGATGGAAATTTTGTTTGGGCTAAATCATTTGCTGGAGGAGGCAATGGTTTTTATGATGAAGGCAAGTTTGTTACTCTAGATAATGATAATAATGTTTATAGCACAGGAACCTTTGATGGCACCACGGACTTTGATCCAGGAGCTGGAACAGCAAACTTAAGTTCTACTGGTGGGTTGGGTAATAGAGATGTATATATATCAAAATTGGATGTTAGTGGAAACTATGTATGGGCAAAGGCTTTTGTTGGCGCCTCTGATACTGATACTGGTAGGTCCATAGTATTTGATGCTTCCAATAACGTTTATAGTACAGGAACATTTAGAGGTCAGGTTGATTTTGATCCAGGAGCTGGAACAGCAACTTTAACTTCTTCTGGTAGTAACGATATCTTTGTCTCTAAGCTTGACTCATCAGGTGTGTATGTTTGGGCTGCAAATATGGGAGGTACGAGTGCAGACTATGGTAACGATATACAACTTGGTAACGATGGTAATCTATATATTTCTGGACCGATGGGTGGAAATGGGGATTTTGATCCTGGTGTAGGAACTACTACTTTATTATCTGCAGATGGCGGCATTTATGTTTCTGTTTTAGATTCCTCTGGAAATTATGTATCGGCAACAAATTTTGGCGCTGGCGCGAGTTACGCTACAGCAATGAGAATGGCAATGGATAGTGATGATAATATATACATCACAGGTTATTTTGGAGGTACTGCTGATTTTGATCCCGGATCCGGTACTACTAATTTGATTTCTGCTGGCGGTCCTTACGACATGTTCCTAGCCAAGTATGATTCAGATATTAATCTTTTGTGGGCCAAATCATTTGGTTCTGCTGCAGGTAACGATTATAGTTACGATGTTACCTTAGATAGTAGTGATGTTATATACTATACAGGTGGCTTTACTAATACCGTAGACTTTGACCCTGGATCAGATACCTCCAATCTTGTCTCAGCGGGATCAGATGATGCTTTTGTCTCTAAGTTAACTCAAGTACTTTCCCCAACAGTGACCACCTCTGTAGCCTCAGAAATCAATGCAGAGCAGGCAACCCTCAGTGGAAACATCACAAGTACTGGAGGAGCAGATGCCACTGAAAGAGGGTTTGAATATGGCTTAACAAATAGCTATGGCTCAACCTTGAGCCAGGTCTCTGGTCCCTACAGCACGGGAGCTTTTTCGGGGCAAATTTCAGACCTTGCCTGCAGTAGTGTATACTACTTCAGATCTTACGCTACCAATCCCGGGGGAACGAGCTATGGTAGTGAAACCAACTTTACTACATCAAATTGCACCAGTAGCGGGAGTTCCTCTAATGCTTCCCAATCAAACACCAAGGGTTCTACAGTTACCCCAGAAACACCTACAACCCCGCCAATCTTCACCATTCCTAACACTAACCCTGGAACTAACCCTCCTGGAGGGCAAATTCGCTCCAAAGAAGCTCTTCTTCCACCAAGTCTTCTCTTTACTAGAAACCTTGGCCCAGGATCTGTAGGTGCAGATGTCCAAAGACTCCAACAGTTCATGAATGCTAATGGTTACTCTGTATCCACCTCAGGAGCAGGAGCGCTAAATCAAGAAACGACATTCTTTGGGGCTAGAACCAGAGCTGCTGTCAGAGTTTTCCAAGAAGCCTTTGCATCAGAGATATTAACTCCCTTGGGACTGACCCAAGGAACAGGATATTTTGGGAATTCTACCAGGGCACTTCTTAACTCGTTGATACGGTAGTTTAATCTTTAAGACACCAGTCCACAGCTGGTGTTTTTCGTAATATTAGTGAGTTTTCAAAACGCTTTAAATATCGTATAATTACACCATGATTACCGCACAAGAGCTTCGAAATAAATGGTTCGCATTCTTTGAATCAAAAGGCCATACGATTATTCCTTCCGCCTCACTAGTTCCTGAAAATGATGCCTCAGTTTTGTACACAATGGCAGGGATGCATCCGCTTGTGCCGTATTTGCTTGGCCAAGAGCATCCAAAAGGTAAGCGATTGGCAAATTCACAAAAATGTATCCGTACTGGTGACATTGAAGAAGTTGGTGATGATACTCATCTGACGTTTTTTGAGATGCTTGGAAATTGGAGTCTTGGTGATTATTTTAAAGACGATCAAATCAAGTGGAGTTTTGAATTTTTGACTGGAAAAGAGTGGTTAAATATTCCCTTAGAGCGTTTAGCTGTCTCTGTTTTTGCTGGTGACAACGATGCTCCTCGTGACGAAGAATCTGCTACAATTTGGAAATCATTAGGTGTGCCAGAAGAACGCATTGCCTATTTGCCCAAAGAAGACAACTGGTGGATTGCTGGAACAAGTGGCCCATGTGGACCTGATACAGAGATGTTTTATTGGATTGATGATGGCACGCCAGCTCCAGTAAATTTCCAAGAGACTAAAGATGACAAGCGTTGGGTGGAAATTTGGAACGACGTGTTTATGCAGTATGAGAAGAAAGAAGATGGGACATTAGTTTCTCTTTCACAAAAAAATGTTGATACTGGTATGGGGTTAGACCGTGTACTTACTGTGTTGAACGGTCAAAGTTCAGTTTATGATACGGAATTGTTTAAACCATTATTTGATGTGATTGCGCTTAGCCAGGAAGTAATGAGCAATGATGAAGTTCGTCAAGCGCGCATCATTGTCGATCACGTTCGGGCCGCTGTATTTATCACTTCAGATGGTGTTGAACCTTCAAATAAAGAGCGGGGATATATTCTACGTCGACTGCTTCGTCGCGCCATGGTTTATGCTAAACTTTTAAACTTACAACCGCACTGGCTCGAAGGCCTGGTTGGCAAAGTTGTCGCAATTTACGCCGAAAGTTATCCGGAATTAGTTAAAGATTCAAATCGAATCTTTGAGACCATTGAAGCTGAGCAAAACAAGTTTACTAAGACTTTAGAAAAAGGTTTGAAAGAGTTTGAAAAAGTTTTTAAAGATCAAAACAAGATTACAGGGACAGATGCGTTCAATTTGTATCAGACTTTTGGTTTTCCTTGGGAACTAACTAAAGAACTCGCTGAAGCCGCTGGTCAGCAAGTTAACGAGGAAGAATTTAAATCTGAATTTAAAAAACATCAAGACCTCTCACGTACCGCTAGTGCTGGTGAATTTAAGGGTGGCTTAGCAAGCAATAGCGAAAAAGTGGTGAGATATCATACCGCGACTCATTTAATGCATAAAGCTCTTCGTGAAGTTTTGGGCGATGAAGTTTGGCAAAAGGGAAGTAATATTACCGAAGAACGTACTCGCTTTGATTTTACTTATGCCCACAAAATGACAGATGGTCAAAAAAAGGAAGTTGAAGACTTGGTTAACGACTGGATTAAGCGCGATGGGTTAGTGGAAAAGGAGATGATGCCTTTGGAGAAAGCTCGCGAGCTAGGGGCAATTGGTTTATTTGGTGAAAAGTATGATGACGTTGTCTCTGTGTACACAATCTCAGACCCGAAAACCAAAGAAGTTATCAGTCGAGAGTTTTGTGGCGGCCCTCATGTTGAACACACTGGGCAAATCGGAACTTTCAAAATTGTCAAAGAAGAATCTATTTCTGCCGGCACAAGACGTATTAAGGCAGTTATTCAAGACTAAGTAAATAAGGAAACAAAAAACAAAAGTGGAAATAAAATATTACAATTGTCCTGAACCAGAAGAGTTTCAAAAATCGATTGCTGACGATGCGCAACCGCCGTTTTTAACTTACAAACCCGATTGGAAATTTATTGAGCGTGTTCAGAGTGAATGTTCTTTGTATAGCAATATTTTAATTATTGCTCATGGTGGAAGTATCAATAGTTTCTATGGTCTTTATAATGCTTTAAGCGATGCGACTACATTGCGCGTTCGTTTTCTGAGCACTACCGATCCCGATTATATTTTCATGTTGAAGAAAAAGTTGTCCCCTGAGAATACTTTAGTCGTGGCGATAAGTAAATCGGGGGAGACGGTGACTCAGCTCGAAGCTTTAATGCACTTTTTGCAGTACAAACTTTTAGTCATTACATCGCAAGACACTTCGTTATACGAAATTGGTTTGCGTATGAATGCTTTAATGGTCCCTCATCCAGAGATTGGTGGTCGTTACACTGGGATGACCGAAGTAGCCTTACTTCCAGCCGCTCTTTGTGGGTTTGATGTCAAAGAAATGTATTCAGGCGCTCAGGAATACTATCAACAATTTAATCAAGACAATTTAGCTTGGCGAACCGCCAGTATTTTATGGCAACTCGAACGGGATCATAATTACTTTGGGGTGTTCATGCCGTTTTACTCGCACTTTCTTTTTCCTTTTAGTCAGTTGATTGTCCAGCTGTGTCACGAGAGTTTTGGTAAGGGCGAATTAGGGCAAGCTTATTTTGCTCACGAAGGTCCGGAATCTCAGCATCACACCACTCAAAGATTCATCGGTGGTCGTAAAAACTTGATTGGCTTCTTTATTGGTCAAGATGAATTCGATCATGATCTGGCTACCCTTATCCCACCAAAAGTTCAGAGTGTCCATTATAAGGAGCAGGATCTTCACTTGTTAAATAATATTCCGTTATCAAAGTCGTTAGAGTTTGAACTTGCTGGCACAATTGAGGACGCACGCATTAAAGGTATTCCGTTGGTTCATCTAAATGTTCACGGTCGTAACTATAAAGAAATGGGTCGGTTCCTGGCTTTTTGGCAACTATCTGCAGTTTATGGTTCGCTGCTAAGAGGGGTAAACGCCTTCGATCAGCCCCAAGTTGAGTCAGGGAAGCATATTAGTTTTAACAAACGACTGGAATTTAAGGGTCTGTTATAGTATTGACCACCCCCGATTTGCCGAGTACAATAGATCTACATGATTAAAAGCATCTACCTCAATTTAGAAGATGATATTGCGAAAATTACCACCCGTCTAAAGCGTGAAGCTAGTGACGAGGTGGTTTTAGTTGTTCCTAAAAAAAGCTTGTTATTTTCAGATAGTATCAATTTGAGATTATTGAAAAAACAGGCTGACATGATCGGCAAGACTTTATACATCATGACGATGGATGAGCTTGGACAAAGTTATGCCAAAGAAGCCGGGTTTGAGTTAAAGTTTTTATCAAAGACCAATAGCAAAAAAATCTCTGCTGATATTCGAGTTAGTCCTCGAGCTTCAGCTGCGACCAAGCGAATTGTGGCCAAACCTCGAACAGCAACTCGCGCTATTCCAAACCCCATTCCAACTCCTCGCGCAACACCAACGAGAGCCCGTGCTGTTGCTAAGCCCTCACCTTTAGAAACATCTAAACGCGTGCTTCAGCAAGCTGCGACTATCATTCCAGCGGCAAGTGTGGCTATAAAAGATACAGTATTTTCGCCGATGCCAGTGAAGCAACGAAAGCATGATTTATTCAAACCTGAAATTGCTCAGGAGCTTTCTCCTTCACGACGAACTAATAACATGCAGCGGTTTCTAATTGGCTTTATTGGTTTGGCGATCATCGTTGGATTATTGCTGGTTTTCGTAATATTACCTTCAGCTGAAATCACGGTATATGCTAAAACTCAACCAGTTTCTCGTGACGTAGATGTTTCCGTTTCAAGCGCAGTTAGTGGTCCAGACCAGAATCGCTTGGCTTTGCCATCATCGAGTGTTCAAAAAGAACTTGTGGTAGAAAATAGATTCGATACTCAAGGCAAGCGCGATGTTGGCACAAAATCCGCTGGTAGTGTGAAAATTTACAATTTCAGTGGCGCGGCACTAAATTTGCGAGCCAGTACAACTACACTCACAGTTGGAACTAAGAGCTATAAATTTACAACGGACCAAAATAATGTTCGCACTTCGCCAAGCACTACTTCAACTCCAAACCTCGCTCAAATAGAAGCCAGTGAAGGTGGAGAATCATTTAACGTTCCTGCTGGGACACGTATGGAAATTACGAACCAAGTTTTTGGTAACAAACCCCAAGCACTATATGCGGTAGTTGAATCGGCGGTTGTTGGTGGTAGTTCCAGATTTATTACAACGATTACCGAAGAAGATATGCAAAGAGCTCGTACAGAGTTGACGGCTCAAGCGTTGCAAGAGGTTCGCGACGAACTTAAAGCTAATAATATAACACTTCCAGATCAGGCTTTCACGGCGACTGCTACAGATTTTGTGCCGAGTGCTCAGGTTGGGACTGAAGCCCAGTCGTTTACGGCTATTCAAAAAGTCGCGGTTAGTGGACTTGGTTTTAATTCTCTCGATCTTACTACAATGATGCGATCACGCATCCTAAATACTTTGGGGGCAAATGTTAGCCTGCAGGAGCCATCGAAAGATACTGTTTCTTACACGATTAAAGATTTAGACGTTCCAAATGGGGCAATGCGACTCACGGTTCATTATGAATCCCAGGCCATTGGTCAAGTCGATATTTCCAATATTACCAGTTCTATTGTTGGAAAAAGCAAAGAGCAGGCTAGTGAAATCTTGCTTGCCAACGACCAAATAGACCGGATTGATATGGTTTTATCACCAAGTTGGCAAAACAGCATCCCTCGATTTAAGCAAAAAATCGACTTAAAATTGCAGTAATAACATAAACCCGAAATTAAGTTATTTTAACAGACCACAAAAACAAGAATTAGTCAAGTATTCACTATAATTCCTTGACATTCTT